>NZ_JBMDIJ010000040.1:0-53568 GCF_057808595.1 Pseudomonas sp. FG98
GGAGCCGGCGTTGCCGGCGATGCGCCGCGCGGGCGGCGCTCGATCTCAAGGGCGCCAGAGAAGCCATGACAAGCCCCTGTCAGTCCTGATGCGATCTACTGACGGACCTTTTCGCGTCGTCAGTCATGCTCCAGCTGCACATACTCCAGCATCTTCTGACTCCCATCGAGAATATCCGCGCAGATGGCCTCACGAGCCGCCGCGCCGTCCTGATTCTTCAGGGCGGCGAGCACATCCCAATGGTGATCGATCGCCATGCGCTCGTTGAAGCTGCTGTAGGCCCGGGCAATCAAGGGGCCCGTGCGCATCCACAGGCCATCCAGCAGGCTCGACAGCACCGGCATGGCCGCAATCTCGGTCAGGGCGTAGTGGAATTCGTGGTTGTGGGTGAGGGCGGCGGCGAGGTTGTTGTCCTGGATCGCCGCGAGATTGTTGCGAATGCAGGCTTCCAGGCGCTCGAGCTGCTGCGGCGTCGCCAGCGATGCCGCCGTCTCGGCCGCCAGGCCTTCCAGGGCCAGGCGGATGCTGCGGATTTCCAGGTACTGCCGGGAGGTCAGCATGGGCACGCGGATGTCCCTGGGCGTCTGCAGCACCAGCGCCTGCTCCTTGGCCAACTGGAGAATGGCGTCGCGCACTGGCGTGACGCTGGTGCCCAGTTGCTCGGCCAGGTCGCGGATGCGCAGCCGGTCGTTAGGCTGAAAGCGGCCGGTGATCAGCGCTTCGCGCAGCAGACCGTAGATGCCACTGCCCAGATATGAGTGCTTCAGGTTCTCGATGGGGTAGTTCATTGCTTGCTCGTGTGCGGCACATGCCCGGCGGGGGGAGGGGATCCTTCCGCGCGGGATTATCGAACAACTCAGACATGTTGCCCACCATTGACGTGGATCTCCGCGCCGTTGACGTACGACGCCCCCTGGGTACAGAGGAAGTGGACCAGGGCGGCGACTTCCTCCGGCTTGCCCATGCGTTTCATGGGGATCTCCCGTTCGACGATCAGTTCGGTCCCGGCAGACAGGATCGAGGTGTCGATCTCGCCAGGGGCGATGGCGTTGACCCGCACCCCATGGGCGCCGAAATCATGGGCCATCTCCCGGGTCAGGGCCGATAGCGCCGCCTTGGAGCAGGCGTAGGCGACGCCGGCGAAAGGGTGGACCCGCGAGCCGGCGATGGAAGTGACGTTGATCACCGAGCCCTTTGCCGCTTTCAACTCCTCGAACAGGCCGCGAGCCAGCAGGGCGGTGGAGAACAGGTTGACGTTGAACACGTTCAGCCAGGTGGCGTAGTCGCTATCGAGCACGCCGAGGCGCTCGCCATCCCGGCCCTTGGGGGAGATCCCGGCGTTGTTCACCAGCGCGTCCAGGCGACCGCCGAGTTTTTCGCGAATTTCGGGAAGCCGGTCGTGCACTGCCTGCACGTTGCCCAGATCGAGATGAATGTGATTGGCCAAGCCTTCGGACCACGGACAGCCTTCGCCCAGATCCTGCCTTGACGCGGTGAACACCCGCCAGCCGGCGGCATTGAAGTGTTTCACGGTGGCGTGGCCAATGCCGCGGCTGGCGCCAGTGAGGAGCAAGGTGCGTTTGTCGGTCATGGTGCGATCCCTTTCATCTGGAGAGTAGAGCATAGCCCTAAAAACATGATGCATCATATCTCGAATGTGTTTAAATGCCCCCACCCCGAAGAGGGTTGACCAGCTTCCGCTCACAGGAAGGGTCAGGTTCGATCTGTTTGCTGCCACTACAACAACACTGCCATCCCTTGAAGCTGCCACTTCCCGTAGCGCACCTGGAGAGACGCATGAACAAGAAAATCGCAGCCGTACTGATGCTTGGAACACTTGCAGGATCGTTGAACGCCGCCGAAAAACTGACCGTGGTTTCCTTCGGTGGCAATAATCGCCAGGCCCAGGAAAAGGCCTTCTACCAACCCTTCACCGAGCAGAAGGCCACAAGCATCACCGCCGATGACTACAACGGCGAAATGGCCAAGATCAAGGTGATGGCCGATACCGGCAAGACCAGTTGGGACGTGGTGGAAGTCGAGTCGCCGGAACTCATTCGCGGCTGCAGCGAGGGGCTGTTCGAGCCGCTGGACTGGAAGCGGATCGGCAACAAGGACGATTTCATTCCCGCCGCCGTCAGTGACTGCGGGGTGGGCATCTTCATCTGGTCGACCGTACTCACCTACGACCCGAAAAAACTCGCCTCGGCCCCGCAAGGCTGGACCGATTTCTGGGATTTGAAGAAATTCCCGGGCAAGCGCGGCCTGCGCCGCGGCGCCAAGTTCACCATGGAATTCGCCCTGCTGGCCGACGGTGTGCCCAACCAGGACCTGTACCAGGTGCTCGGCACCGAAGCGGGGATCCAGCGGGCATTCAAGAAACTCGACGAGATCAAGTCCAGCGTGCAGTGGTGGGATTCCGGAGCACAGCCGCTGCAATGGCTGGCGGCCGGCGATGTGGTGATGACCTCGGCCTACAATGGCCGGGTGACCTCGGCGCAGGAAGAGGGGCAGTCCTTCGCGATGCAATGGAACGGCAGCCTCTACGACCTCGACCATTGGGCGATCGTCAAGGGCAGCAAGAAGAAGGAACTGGCCGAATCCTTTATTGCCTTTGCCAGCGAGCCGCTGCAGCAGAAGAACTTCGTCGAGGCCATTCCCTACGGGCCAAGCAACAAGCAGGCGATGGAACTGGTCGACAAGGCGGTCGGTGCAAAGCTGCCGACAGCGCCCGAAAACCTGAAGAACGCCCGCGCCACCGATGCCGAATTCTGGATCGATCATGGCGAGGACCTGGAAGAGCGTTTCAACGCGTGGGTCAACAAGTGATACCGGGCGCCCGCGCAGACGCGGGCGCCTTCAGCAAGTCTTGAGGAACCTGGCCTATGCCGCACGAAAAATCAGCTATCGACGACAGCCTGCTGGAAGTCGCACCCGCGCAGGTCAGTGACCTGCAGGCGGAGGCGGTGCTCCGGCAGTTCTTTGGTTTGAGCGGCAGGCTCGAAAGGATGGGTGGCGAACGCGACCTCAATTTCCGGGTGGTCCTGCCCGACGCCTCGTCCCGGCTGTTGAAACTGTCCCATCCGCTGGAAACCCCGCAGGTCGTCGACTTCCACAACCAGGCCATGCGCCGGATCGAGGTGCGTGATCCCGGGTTGCCGGTGCAGCGCGTGCATCCGGCGCTGGGCGGCGCCTACACGACCTGGGTCGAGATCGACGGGCAGCGCATGTTGGCCCGGTTGCTGTCCTTTGTAGACGGTCTGCCGCTGTATCGGGTGAAGTCCACCAGCCAGCCGTTGCGCCGGGATATCGGACGCTCCCTGGCCCGTCTCGATCGAGCGCTCGAAGGCTTCGTGCACCCGGCTGCGAGTCATACCCTGCTATGGGACATGCAGCACGCCGAGCGCCTGCGGCCGTTGCTGGTGCATATCGCCGAGGATGAAGGACGCGACCTGGTCGCGCAGGGCCTTGATCGCTTCGAATCGCAAGTGCTGCCAAGCATGCCGCGGCTGCGCAAGCAGGTGATTCATAACGATATGAACCCGCACAACATCATCGTCGATCCCGAGAATCCCGATGTGCTGCGCAATATCCTCGACTTCGGCGACATGGTGCATGCACCGCTGGTCAATGAAGTGGCGGTCGCGGCGTCCTACCATCTGGGGCAGGGCGACGACGTGCTGGAGCCAGCGCTGGACGTGATTGGCGCGTACCACCAGCTCACCCCCCTGGCCCGCGAGGAAATCGAACTGCTGCCGGAGCTGCTGACCACGCGCCTGGCCCTGGCCCTTTGCATCAACTCCTGGCGTGCAGTACTGCACCCGGACAATCGCCAGTACATCCATCGCAACTCCCAGCGTGCCTGGGCCAACCTGAGGGCGATGACCGCTCTTTCTCGATCGGAAATCCAGGACCGGATCACCCTGGCCTGCACCCGGGAGCTGACTGCATGAGCATGATCAATGGTTTCACCGCGCAAGACGCCGCGCGGCTTTCACCCAGCGAACGCCGCCTGATCGAGCGCCGCGAGCGTCTGCTCGGCCCGGCCTATCGGCTGTTCTACGAGCGTCCGCTGCATACCGTGCGCGGCGAGGACGTCTGGCTGTTCGATGAGCAGGGGCGCCGCTACCTGGATGCCTACAACAATGTCGCCTCCATCGGTCATTGCCATCCGCGGGTGGTGGAGGCCATGCATCGCCAGTCGCAGCAGCTCAATACCCATACCCGCTACCTGCAGGAGGGGATTCTCGACTACGCCGAACAGTTGCTGGCGTCCTTCGACGCGGACCTGGACCGGGTCATGTTCACCTGCACCGGCAGTGAAGCCAACGACCTCGCCCTGCGTATCGCCAGGCAGTACACCGGCGGTACCGGGGTGATCATCACCCGCTTCGCCTACCACGGCGTGACCGGGGATATCGCCGAGCTGTCGCCATCCCTCGGCCCGGCCATGGTCCTGCCCGGGCATGTGCGCACCGTGCGTGCACCGGATGCCTATCGCCTGGGCAGCGAGCAGGTGGCGTCGATATTCGCTGCCGATGTCCAGGCGGCGATCGACGACATGAAAGCGCATGGCATCCAGCCGGCGGCGATTCTGCTCGATGGCATCTTCTCCAGTGACGGTGTGTTGCCCGGGCCGGCGGGGTGCATTGCCGAGGGCATCGCCGTGGCCCAGGCAGCGGGCATGCTCTATATCGCCGACGAGGTCCAGCCGGGCTTTGCCCGTACCGGCCTGAATATGTGGGGCTTTGCACGGCACGGCGTGAAACCTGACATCGTCACCCTCGGCAAGCCCATGGGTAACGGCCAGCCCATCGCCGGCATCGTCGGGCGCTCCGAGGTGGTCGATCACTTCGGCAGGAACATGCGCTACTTCAATACCTACGGCGGCAACCCGGTGTCCTGCGCGGCGGGCAAGGCGGTGCTGGATGTGATTCAGGAGGAGAACCTGCAGCAGCGTTCCCATGCTATCGGTGGCTACCTGCTCGACGGCTTGTCCCGGCTGGCCCGGCGCCATGAGCTGATCGGCGATGTCCGGGGGGCTGGCATGTTCCTCGGCGTCGAGCTGGTCAGCGATCGGGCGACCCGCCAGCCGGCAGCCGAACAGGCGCGCACGGTGGTCAATACGATGCGTGAAAACGGCGTGCTGATCAGTGCCGCCGGCCCGCTGGAGAACGTACTGAAGATACGGCCGGTGCTGACCTTCACCGAGGAGCATGCCGATCTGCTGACTCAGGCGGTCGATACGGCGCTCGCTGATATCTGACTGCGATCCCCGCTTCATCCGCTTCGACTTTCCTTTCTCGCCCTCCGGCCACTTTTGTGGCCGGAAACGGGCGCCTGTACACCTCGCCAGCTACTTTTACCCACCCTGAACGGATATCAGATTTGATAAGTCGTGATTATTTCATCTTATATTTCAAGGATTTCATGTTTCATTATTGACTGAATTGGTATGTAAATACACAATACGTACCACATTATGAAATCGCAGGAAAACGCAACATGGCTCGTGGTGGCATCAACAAAGCGGTAGTGCACAAGGCCCGTCAGGCGATCCTGGCCCGGGGCGATCATCCGAGTATCGACGCGGTGCGTATTGAACTCGGAAATACCGGCTCGAAAACCACCATTCATCGCTATCTCAAGGAGCTGGACATCCAGCAGCCGCCGGCCACCACCAGCGTGCCGGACCTCAGCGAGTCCATCAGCGGGCTGGTGCGGCAGTTGGCTGAACAATTGAAGGAAGAAAGCGACAGCAAGATCGACGAGGCGCAGAAGTCCTTCGACCTGGAACTCGCTGCGCTCAAGGCCCAGTTGCAGGACAGCCAGCAGGCGTTGGCGGCAACCCAGCAGCAATTGCAGATCCAGGGCACGGCGCTGGCAGCGGAGTCGGCCGAACTGGCCACCACCCGCAGCACCCTGCAGAGCGAACACACGCGCAATGCAACGCTGAGCCAGGCCGTTGGCGAACTGAACCTGCGCCTGGCCGACAAGGACGAACAGATCGCCTCGCTGGAAGACAAGCACCAGCACGCCCGCGATGCCCTGGAGCACTACCGCGCCGCCAGCCGCGAACAGCGCGAGCAGGACCAGCGCCGTCACGAGGCGCAGGTGCAGCAGTTGCAGGTGGAACTGCGTCAGCTGCAACAGACCCTGATCGTCAAGCAGGACGAAACCACTCGCCTGAACCGCGACAACGAGCGCTTGCTGGTGGAAGCCCGGCATATTCAGCGCGAATCGCAGCAGCTCAAGGACCAGTGCGAGTTGCATGTGCTCGAAGGCCGCACCCTCAGCGCCAACCTGGCGCAGTCCCAGGGCGCGCGGGAAGAGCTGCAACGGCAAGGCCAGGCACTGGCGGCACAACTGGAGCAGGTCAGCGGCGAACGGCAGCAACTGGCCAAGCAGGTGAAGGAGCTGGAAGCGAGCGTCGACGCATTGCGTGCAGCGCAGCAGACTCCGGCGGCGGAGTAACGGCTACAAGACTTTGCCCATGGCGCATCGGTTTGGCAGGCCCAGTGCCTGCTCATGCCGCAGTTGTTCGCCAAGAAAGCGTTCCAGCGCCTGCTCATCCAGACGCTGGAAACCAAGGCGGGCGTAGAAGGGCGCGTTCCATGGCACATCGGCAAAGGTGGTCAGGGTCAGCGCCGTGAAGCCTTCGGCCCGGGCCCACCGCTCGACCTCGGCCAGCAACTTTCGCCCCAGTCCCAGCCCCTGATGGGACCGGGCGACCGACAACTCCTCGATGTGCAAAGCAGTTTCCTGCACGCTGGCGCATAGAAAGCCGCACGGCCGATCGTCGTCATCCAGCACCACCCAGTGCAGCCCGCTGGCGATAAAGCCCAAGTGCTGCTCGATGCTCAGAACATCGTGCCCGGCCAGCCAGGCCAGGTGCTCAATCGCGGCGAACGACTGCGCTGCCGATTGCTCGATGGCAGGCAACAGGGAGGCGTCGGAGGGGCGGGCAGGGCGGATGGTCATCGGTACCTCGGGGGACGTTGCCGGGAGCACACCTTAGCAGCAAGGCCAATGGTATTGGTCTACTCGATTCGGACGTTTCCCCATTCCCCCTTCGCAGTTATTGCTATCCCCCCAATAACCAGCGAGCCCGTCATGCCCGATATCCAGACCCACGAGGACTCCGGCGTCCTCCTTATCACCTTCAACCGTCCGGCCAGGAAAAACGCCATTACCGTCGCCATGTACCGGCAACTGACCGAAGCCTTGCAGCGGGCAGCGAGCGATCCGGATATCGCCGTGGTGCTGTTCCAGGGCGATGAGCAGGCCTTCTGCGCCGGTAACGACCTGAGCGATTTTCTCGCTGAACCGCCCGACGACCTGGATGCTCCGGTCTGGCAGTTCCTGCGGGTGCTGGCGGCGTTTCCCAAGCCGATGGTCGCGGCAGTCTGCGGTGTGGCCGTGGGTATCGGCGCGACCTTGCTGCTGCATTGCGACCTGGTCCTGTGTGGCAGCAATGCACGCTTCAGCCTGCCGTTCGTGAACCTCGGGCTGTGCCCGGAGGCGGGTTCGAGCCTGCTGCTGACTCGCCTTGTCGGTTACCCGCGAGCGGCCGAGATCCTGCTGCTGGGCGAACCCTTCGATGCCGCTGCGGCGGCGCAGGCTGGTTTGGTCAGTCAGGTACTGGAACCACGGGAGGTGCTGGAGCGAGCCCTGGCCCAGGCGCGCAAACTGGCAAGCAAGCCGCTCCAGGCCCTGATGGAGAGCAGGCGCCTGCTGAAAAGCACCGACCAGGCCGCCGTGTTGGCGCGTATAGATGAGGAAGCCCAGGTGTTCATCAGGCTGCTGAACAGTGAGGCGGCTCGCCAGGCAATCGCAGGTTTCGGAGGGAAGCGATAACGCAGCTCCTACCTGGACGGCACCGCATCCTTCACCTGCCGCGAAGTGCGCAACAGCAGTACCACCGCCCCCAGTACCGGCAGGCTGACCAGCAACAGCGCATAACGCAGCGAGTCCTGCCCGGCCAGGGGTAGCAGCAAGTCACTGAGCAGACCGGCCAGCAACGGGCCGACGCCGATGCCAAGCAGGGTGCTGACGATGGTTTGCAAGGCCATCGCGGCACCCCGGCGATTACCCGGTACCAGTTGGCTGACCAGGTTGTACGAAGGCGCTACCCACCACACCGCGAAGAAGCTGTACACGGCGCACCAGAGCATGGCCAGCGGCACCGGCAGGCTGCCGAGGCGAAGCAGCAGGGTATCTGGCCAAAGCAGATAGACGGCGAGGGCGGTCATGGCGGTGAGGTGGCCGATGATCGGGATGGAGAACTGCCAGTGCCCGGCGCGTCGGGCCAGGCGGTCGCTGAGCCAGCCGCTGAACAGCCCGCCGACCCCGGCGGCGCTGCCGCAGATCACCCCGGCCAGTAAACCGGCATGCTGCAGCGACAAGCCGTGGCTGCGGACCAGGAAACTGGTATTCCACATGGCGATGGCATAGGAGCTGAGGGTGGTCAGCCCGCCAGCCAGGATCAGTTGCCGATACGCCGGCAGCGTCCATAAGCCATGGGTTTCCCTGAACAGGCCGGGCGAGGGTGAGGACACCACAGGCGCCAGGTCCCAGCGCCCACGCTGTGGATCGCGGACCATGCAGGCCAGCACCACGGCAAACAGCAAACCCGGCACGCCAAGGGCGACAAAGGCGAAGCGCCAGCCATGCTGCTCGACCACCCAGGCCCCGATGCTCAGGCCGATGATCGAGGAAAAGGTCGGTGCGGCCGTAAAGCAACTGATGGCGAAGGAGCGTCGTTGCGGCGGGTACAGGTCGGCAATCAGCGACAGGGACGCCGAGGTGGTCGGCGATTCGCTGACCGCCACCAGCATCCGCGCCACGGCCAGCGCCACGAAACTGCCGGCGATGCCGCAAGCCATGGTCGCCAGCGCCCAGAGCAGGCAGGACGCCGCCAGCAGCCGGGTGCGCGACAGACGATCGACCAGGCGCCCGGCCGGCAACCCGGCCAGGGCGTAGACCGCAGCGAAGGCCAGCCCGGAAATCAGGCCCATGGCGGTATCGCCGACGCCGAACTCGGCTTTTATCGGCTCGATCATCACCGCGAGGATCTGCCGCCCGACGAAGTTGTCGGCGAACACCAGCGCCAGCAGCAACAACAGGCCATGACCGCGCCAGCCCACCGGGGTGACCGACAGCGCGGGCTCGGCGGCGCTCATCGCGGCGCCCAGAGATCGGGCAGGCCGGGGTCGCTGACCACGATCAGGCGCTTGAGCAGCACTTTCAGCGCCTGGGCATCGGCAGCACCGAGCTTGGCGGTGAGCTCCTGTTCCACCGCCTTGGCCAGGGCCACCTGTTGCAGCGACGTCTCGCGGCCCTTGGCGGTGAGGACGAAGCGCGGGTCGTCATCCTCGCCCTCGATCGCCACCAGTTGCTGGCGTTCGAGGAAGCGCATGCTGGCCAGGGTCACCACATGCCCGGTGTAGCTGACGAAGGTGTTGATCTCGTCGAGCCCGAGATTGTCGCGGATGCACAGCACCGCGAGGATGAAGAAGGCCTGTTCGTCCAGTTGCTGGTTGCACAGCAGTTGGCGCAGCAGATTGAGCACCTGGTAATGGCCGCGGCCCAGCAGGTAGCCGAGCAGATCCTCGGTATAGCTGCATTCCGGCGGTGGCGGGGTGGTCGCCAGGCGCAGTTCGTGACGCGGCTTGCGCGTGGCCAGGGCGTACTGGCCGCTCTGGAAGGCCAGCGGGGCGCGGTCGCTGTGGTCGAAGGCGAGCACCTCGCCGACGAAGATCACATGGTCGCCGCCTTCATACTGGAACGCCGTACGGCACTGGAAGCGGGCGGTACAGTCCTGCAGCAGCGGTGCTTCGCTGATGCCGCGATCCAGCTCGACCTCGGCGAACTTGTCTTCGCCCTGGGTGGCGAAACGCCCGGACAAACGCTCCTGTTCGGTGGACAGCACATGCACGTTCCAGTGCTTGCCATTGCTGAACACCGGCAGGCTGCGTGCCTGCTTGGACAGGCTCCAGAGCACCAGCGGCGGGTTCAGCGATACCGAGTTGAAGCTGTTGGCGGTAATGCCCACCGGCGCGCCGTCCTCGCCCTGGGTGGTGATGATGGTGACGCCGGTGGTGAAGGTGCCGAGCGCCGCGCGGAAGGCCTGGGGGTCGAAACCGAAGTGTGGTGTTGCCATGACTGGCCTCATGCAGTGGTTTTTACATGGGGCCAGTATTGGGCGCGGCATGGCCCGCAGCATCGTCTCAACGGACTAACGCTTTTGCCCGATCCTCGTCCGATCGGACGACGCGCAGCACTCGTTGCGGCGGCAACGTGGCGGCCAGGACACCGTCACTTGCCAGGGGAATCCCGATGAGTTCAGCCGTTTCTTCATTGCTTGCCGCCCAGAAAGCCGCGTTCAACGCCGCCGGCAAGGTCGATGCTGCCACCCGCCGCCAGCGCATCCAGCGGGTGATCGACCTGCTGGTGGCGCACCACGGCGCGTTGACCGAAGCCATGGGCCTGGATTTCGGTGGTCGCCCCGCCGGCTTCTCGCTGATGAACGATGTCCTCGGCGCCCTGGCGTCGCTCAAGCACGCCCGCGATCACCTCGAACAGTGGATGCAGGACGAGCCCCGCGCGCCGTTCCCGCCCTATGACCAACTGGGCGCCGATGCCTGGATCATGTACCAGCCCAAGGGCAGTGTCGGCATCATCGGCACCTGGAACGCGCCGCTGTACACCTTGTTCAGCCCGCTGGCTTCGGTGCTGGCGGCGGGCAACCGGGCCGTGCTCAAACCCTCGGAAGTGACCCCGCGCACCGCCGCCCTGGTGGCCCGGCTGTGCGCCGAACACCTCGACCCGCTGGAGGTGGCGGTGGTGACCGGCGATGCCGAGGTGGCCGCAGCCTTTACCGCGCAACCTTTCGACCACCTGGTGTTCACCGGCAGCACCGCTGTCGGTCAAGCGGTCATGGCCAATGCGGCACAGAACCTGGTGCCGCTGACCCTCGAACTGGGCGGCAAGTCGCCGGTGATCCTGTCGTCCAGCGCCGACCTGGACCAGGCCGCCTTCAGCATCGCCGTGGCCAAGGCCACCAATGGCGGGCAGATCTGCATCAACCCGGATACCGTCCATGTGCCGCGACACCTGCTGGAGCCCTTCGTCGCGGCGCTGCGCAGTGCCTATGCCAGCCTGCACCCGCGCATCGCCGGCAATGCCGATGTGGTGGCGGTGATCAACGAGCGGCATCTGGCCCGGGTCGAGGGCTATATCGATGAGGCACGCCAATTGGGCACGCGGGTCGAGAGTCTGCCGCAAGAGTTGCCGCTCAGCACTGAGGATCGCCGGCGTCCGCTGCGCCTGGTGATCGACCCGCCTGCCAGTAGCCGGATCATGACCGAAGAAATCTTCGGCCCGGCGATGGTGCTGCTCGGTTACGACGATCTCGACGCGGTCATTGCCGGGATCAACGCCGGGCCAAGGCCGCTGGCGCTGTACTGGTTCGGCCAGGATGCCGAAGAGCAGCGTCATGTCCTGCAGCACACCCATTCCGGCGGTGTCACCCTCAACGACGTGATGATGCATGCGGCCATGCATGATGCGCCTTTCGGCGGCATCGGCGCCTCCGGCATGGGTCATTACCATGGGCGCGAAGGCTTCCTCGAATTCAGCCACTTGCGCACGGTGTTCAAGGCCCCGGTCCATGACCCGCGTCGGGAATGGGGCTTGCTGCCGCCGTATGGCGAACACTACCTGGCGGCGATGCTGTCCATGGTCACCTGCGACTGAGCCTGGCGAGGATCTCCTGTGTTCAAGTCGATCACCATCGCCCAGCGCCTGTGGTCATGGGCGCTGCTGGCCACCTTGCTGTTCGTCGCTGCGGTGGGCTTTGGCGTCTACGGCCTGCACCAGGCTCGTGACAGCCTGCGGCGCATCAACGAAGACAACCTGGCGACCCTGCTGGCTTTCGGCGAAATCCAGCATCGCCTCGATGAAGGCCGGCGCCTGGCCTTGCTCGCCGTGCTCCACGACCCGGACGGGCCGCTGATGGCCGCGTTCGATCGTTCGGTGGAAATCACCCTCGGCACCATCGAAGCCAGCAACGCCGAGCTGGACCGGCACTGGCGTGCCTATCGCCAGCGTTCGCTGAGTGCCGAGGAGGAGCAGGTCGCTGACACCTTCGAGGGGCATTACGCGCGCTGGAACGAGGAACTGGCGATCTTGCTGGAGTCCTTGCGCGCCGGGGATTTCCGCCTGCCGGGGATCATCTCCTTCCTGCGCGTGGCCGAACCGGCCGGCAGTGCTGCCGGCGTCGAGTTGGGCAAGTTGCAGGTGCTCCAGCAAGCGGCAGCGGCACAGGCCTACGAGGTGGCGCAGCAACGCTACCGCGCCACGCTGCTGGCGTACCTGTTGCTGGCGGTGGTCGGTGTGCTGGTCGGCAGCGCAACGGCTGTTACCACCCTGACACGCCTGCGCCGCGCCTTCGGCCAGGCCGCCGAAGCCATGCGTGCGATTGCCGCCGGTGATCTGTCGCAGCAGGTACGGGTACAAGGGCGGGACGAATTCGCCCTGATGCTTGCCGACATCGCTGCCATGCGCGACAGCCTGCACGGGCTGATCTCGCAGATGCGCGATCTGGTCCGGCAGGTCGGTTGCGAGGCCACGCACCTGGCGGAGTCGGCGGAACTGGCCTCGCGGGCGAGCCAGCAGCAGGCCGAAGCGGTGCAGGGCATTTCCACTGCGGTGGAACATCTGTCCGGCTCGATCGGCGAGGTGGAGAACCACGTGGGGCTATCGCGGGATATCACCCAGCATTCGGCCGGGCGTTCGGGCCGCAGCGAGGGCTTTATCCGCGATATGGCCCAGGAAATGAACCGTATCAGCGATGTGATCAGCGACACCACCGTGCATATTCACCAGCTCGAAGGCTTCTCCGACGAGATCAGCGCGGTGCTGGGGGTGATCCGCAATATCGCCGAGCAGACCAACCTGCTGGCCCTCAATGCCGCCATCGAAGCGGCCAGGGCAGGGGAGCAGGGCCGGGGCTTTGCCGTGGTCGCCGACGAGGTGCGCCTGCTGGCCCAGCGCACCGGCCGTTCGATCGGCGAAATCGACCTGACCGTGCAGCGTCTCCAGGAAGGTACTCGTGCCGTGGTCGACGGCATGGGCCGGGTTGTGCTGCGGGTTCGCGAAGGCGTCAGCCTGGCCCATGAGGCCGGGGATTCCGTGGCGCAGATTCGCAGCGGCACGGATGATGTGATCCGCAGCGTGGACACCATCGCCACGGTGATCGAACAACAGGTCAGGGTGACCCGGGAGATGGTCGTACGGGTCGAGAATGTCTCGGCGGGCACCGGCGCCTTGTCTGCCAGTGCCGGGCGCAGCGCCATGGCGGCAGCCGACCTGGAGCAACTGGCGCGAGCGCTGGATCAACTGGCAGCGAGGTTCACCATGGCATGACACAGGGGCGGTATCGCGCCTCGAACACCACTCGATAACTATAAGGCTCAATTCCAAATGACCAGCCAATACCCCCGCCGCACCGTACTTAAAGCCACTGCCATTACTGCCGGAATCGGCCTGCTCGGGCGTTTCGCCCAGGCCGGCGAACTGTCCGCCGCCGACTACCAATCCCTCGATGCCTGGGCCATGGCCGAGGCCGTGCGCCGTGGCGAGCTGAGCCCGGAAGCGCTGCTCGATGCCGCGTTGGCGCGCAAGGCCCTGGTCGACCAGCAGGTCGGCTCGGTGAACATGCTCCACGAGGACTACGCCCGCACGCTTCTGGCCCGGCGCCGCGCCGCCGGCCAGCAGGCCATCGGCGCCCTGGCCGGGGTGCCGCTGCTGCTCAAGGATCTCAACACGTCCCTGCAAGGCACGATCACCAGCAATGGCAGCCGTCTGTTCAAGAATGCGCCGCCGGCCAGCCAGACCAGCACCCTGATCGCCCGCTACGAGCGCGCCGGTGCAGTGCCATTCGGCAAAACCACCTGCCCGGAGTTCGGCCTGACCACCACCACCGAATCCCTGGCCTGGGGCCAGACGCGCAATCCGTGGAATACGGCCCACAGCGCCGGCGGCTCCTCGGGCGGTGCGGCGGCGGCCGTGGCGGCAGGCATCGTGCCGGTGGCCCATGCCACCGACGGTGGCGGCTCGATTCGCATTCCGGCGTCCTATTGCGGGCTGGTGGGGCTCAAGCCCGGGCGCTATCGCACCCCTAGCGGCCCGGCACATTTCGAGGGCTGGTTCGGTGCCAGCGTGGGCAATGTGGTGTCCCGCAGCCTACGCGATACCGCCTTGTTCCTCGATGCCGGCCACGGCCACGAACCCGGCAGCGCCTACTGGACCCCGCCACCGGAACGCCCTTACAGCGAAGAGCTGAAGCGCGAACCCGGCAAGCTGCGCATCGCCGTGGTCCGCCAGTCGCTGACCGGAGCGCCCCTGGACCCGGCCATCGCCGCCACCCTGGAAAAGACCATCAAGCAACTCGGTGGCCTCGGTCACGAACTGGAAGAACTGAGTCTGGGCGTCGATCCACGGCAACTGTTCGGCGCCCACGGCATGGTCATCGGCACCGCCTTGCTCAGCCTGGTGCAAGAGCGTGAGCAGGCGTTGGGCCGGCCGGCGGATGCGGGTGACCTGGAACGCATCACCCGGGTGGTGCTGGAGCGCGCCCAGGGCACCAGGGGCCAGGATCTGTACCGAGCGCGACAGTCTTTCGAAAGCATCGGCGCGACCATGGAGCGGCATTTCGAACGCTTCGACCTGATCCTGTCGCCGGTCACCGCCAACCTGACGCCGCCGCTGGGCCTGCTTAGCCTCGACCAGGACTGGGACAGCTATGCCCGCCACGCCATGGGTAGTGCCAGTTTCACCGTGCTGGCCAACGTCAGCGGTCAGCCGGCGATCTCCCTGCCATTGGGCATGAGCGACAGCGGCTTGCCGGTGGGCATGATGTTGACTGCCCGGCTGGGCGGCGAGGGCGTGTTGCTGCGCCTGGCCAGCCAGATCGAGCAGGACACGCCATGGGCGGGAAGGCGGGCACGGATCTGAGTGTCAGCCAGCCTTGCGCAGGGTGAAGTTGATGCGTCGCGGGCCCAGCAGCGGATGGCGACCGTCCTTGAGCGGCAGGATGCCGTGGAAACGCAGACGGTCCTCGCCGCCCCAGACCATCACGTCACCATGCAGCAGGCCGACTTTCTGCGTCGCCTGCGCGCGCTCGTGGCCGCCAAGCAGGAAGGTGGCGGGCAGGCCGAGGGAAACCGAGACGATCGGCTGGCTGAAATCCCGTTCATTGCGATCCTGGTGCAGGGTCAAGCGATTGCCCGGCAGGTAGCTGTTGATCAGGCAGGCGTCCGGGGTGAAGTCCTTGAACCCGGCGGTGTCGGCTGCGGCCCTGGCCAGTTCGAGGAAAACCTCGGGCATGTCTGGCCATGGCAGGCCGCTCAACGGGTCGTTTGGGCTGTAGCGGTAGCCGCGCTGGTCACTGATCCAGCCCAGGTCGCCGCAGTTGGTGACGCGGACGGCAATGGTCCGTCCGCCTGGGGTGGTCATGTTGCGAAAGGGGGCGGCGAGAACGATCTGACGCAGCGCCGGGAGCAACTGCTCGACCCGATCCAGGGCGAAGCCGGGCAGGAGTACGACCTGCTGGCCGAGCCATTGCGCTTCGCGGGGTGCCGCTTGGGAGAAGAGGTCGATTTGCATTCGGGGATATTACCCCTGTTCCTGTGTGGATGCCGATGGCCCTATCGCTGGCAATGCCAGCTCCCACAGGGGGCGCGTCGATCACAAATATTGTGGCTGGGCCAGAACCCTGTGGGAGTCGGCGTTGCCGGCGATGAGGCCCTCGATTCATCCAGGAAAATCCAGGGCGGGCAGCTGCGCGATTAGAAAATCACCCAGCTTCTCTATCCCGGCCTCCCAAGCACTGCCTTGCGGCCACACCAGGTAATAGCCATCCCCGGTGGCCACGGCCTGGCTGAAGGGCAACGCCAGGCGCCCATCCCGCACATGCCTGCCGATCAAGGCCAGGTCACCGATGGAAATGCCATGCCCGGCCATGGCTGCCCCCATGCCCTGGTCCAGGGTGTCGAAACAGATGCCGCGGTTCAGGTCCGCTTCCAGACCACTGCCGTGCAGCCAGCGCTGCCAGTCCCGGCGGTCCGCGGAAGGATGCACCAGCGCTGCATCAGCAAGCTGTGCGGCATCCCAGGGGGCATCGCCCAGTAGCGCCGGGGCGCAGATCGGAATCAGCCACTCCTCGAACAACTTGCGGCACCTGACCTGCTCGCCGAAATGGCCGTTGCCGAGCAATACCGCGCAGTCATAGGGCTCGCTGGAGAAGTCGACACTGTCCTGGTCCATCCAGACGCTGGACAGTTGCACGCTGATCGCTGTCTGGGCCTGGCGAAAATCCTCCAGGCAGCCCAGCAGCCAGTGCATGGTCAAGGTCGAGGGGGCTTTCAGGCGCAGTTGCCGGCCACCGTCGCGAAACGGCTGGCAAGCCTGCTCGATCAGGCTGAAGGCGCCATTCAATTGCCTGGCCAGGCGCTGCCCGACATCGGTCAGGCGCAGGCGCGGGCCATGGCGTTCGAACAGACGACAGCCAAGATGATCTTCCAGGCTGCGGATATGTCGGCTGATGGCGCTCTGGGTCAGGGACAGCTCGTCGGCAGCGCGAGTAAAGGAGCAGGAGCGGGCGGCAACCTCGAAGGCGCGCAAGGCGTAGAGCGGGGGCAGGCGGTCGGCCATGGGCAGGGCTCATCATGAGTTGGAGTCATAGTAGGCCAGCGCATTTTGCGTTTTTCAAGGCGGCACCGGACAGGGACAATCCGCGTATTCAACGTACCGAGAGCCGAACATGAATACGCCGCTGCTGATCGCCTACCTGGGCACCGTTGTCCTGCTGATTGCCACCCCGGGGCCGGTGGTCCTGCTGGTGGTGGAGGCCGCCAGTCGTTCCGGCACGGCTGCTGCAGTACGTACCGCACTGGGCGCCAATGCGGCGTCGCTGGTACTGGTGGCTGCCGCCGCCGCCGTGCTGGCGGGTACCCTGGCCCTGAGCCCGCAGGTGTTGCAGTGGGGCGCGCTGTTCGGTTGCCTGTTCATTGGCTGGCTGGGGTTCAGTGGCTTGCGTGCTGGCGACGCCGGGGAGACTGCCACAAGGAGCAAAGCCAGTGGCTGGTGGCAGGGTTTTCTGATCGGGATTTCCAACCCCAAGGACATCCTGTTCTTCGTCGCCCTGTTTCCCCAGTTCATCCCGGTCACCGAGTCCTTCGGCAGCAGTATCGGGCTGTTGGCAACGCTTTGGCTGGTGGTCGACCTGGGCATCCTGGCCTTGTACATCGGCCTGATGCGCCACGCCCTGGCGCAGCGCTACAGGACGTGGGTGTCGCGGTTGTCGGCGTGGATGCTGTTGCTGCTGGCCGTGGTGGGGGTGGCCTATTGGTGTCGGGTGCTGCTGGCTTGAAGCAGCAGCAGGGTGCGCTCAGCGCGAAGCCACGGCCTTGGTGGTGTTGGTCTGCTGCAGCAGGACGGTCAACTGCGCGACCTGCTCCTGCAGGGCGTCGCGCTCCTGTTTCAGGCGCTGCAGTTCGTCGCGGCGAATCGAGACGTAGAGCGTCTGGGGCGGTGCTGCCGAGATCAGGGTTTGCATAGGGCACCTCACTAATGGCTTGTCACACAACTGAAGCGTAGACGCTTGACCGGGCGCGATTCTGAATTCTTTTTTTCATCGAGGGAACTTTTTTATTGGCTGCTGTCTCGCCGTTCGTCGTGAAACCATCGCTGCCGCGCACTGGACTAACCTTGTGCACTTCTTCCTTCGACTGGAGCATCGGCATGCAACTGGGAATCGTGGGACTGGGCCGCATGGGCGGCAATATTGCAAGACGCCTGATGCGCAACGGTCATCAAGTGGTAGTGAACGACCGCAATCAGGCAGCGATCGATGCACTGGTGGGCGAGGGCGCGCAAGGCGCTGCCGACCTGCCGGCGCTGGTCAGGCAGATGAACGCGCCACGGGCGATCTGGGTGATGCTGCCGGCCGGCGAGGCCACCGAGCAGACCCTGGCCAGGCTGGCCGACCTGCTGGAGCCCGATGATGTACTGATCGATGGCGGCAACAGCTTCTACAAGGACGACATCCGCCGCGCCGGCGAGCTGAAAAAACGCCAACTGCACTATGTCGATGTCGGCACCTCGGGCGGTGTGTGGGGCCTGGAGCGCGGCTACTGCATGATGATCGGCGGCGAGGAAACCGTGATCGAACGGCTCGATCCGCTGTTCGCCAGCCTGGCCCCGGGCGTTGGCAGCATCCCGCGCACCCGTGGCCGCGAAGGCGCGCCAAGCCGCGCCGAACAAGGCTACATCCACGCCGGCCCGGCGGGTTCCGGGCATTTCGTCAAGATGATCCACAACGGTATCGAATACGGCCTGATGCAGGCCTATGCCGAAGGCTTCGACATCCTGCGCGGCAAGGCCGGCGAGGCGCTGCCGGCGGAGCAGCGCTACGAGCTCGATCTGGCGCAGATCGCCGAGGTCTGGCGCCGTGGCAGCGTGGTCACCTCCTGGCTGCTGGACCTGACCGCCGACGCCCTGGCCGCCGACCCGGCGCTCAGCCGCTACAGCGGCGCGGTTGATGACAGTGGCGAAGGCCGCTGGACCATCGATGCCGCCGTGGAACAGGCGGTGCCGGTGCCGGTGTTGAGCAGCGCGCTGTTCGCTCGTTTCCGCTCCAGGGAGCAGCAGGGCACCTACGGCGACAAGCTGCTGTCGGCCATGCGTTTCGGTTTTGGCGGCCATGTCGAGCGTTCCGAATGAACAGATACAACGTCGAAACCGCTCCCCCTTGCACCCTGTTCCTGTTCGGCGCCAGCGGCGACCTGGTCAAGCGTCTGTTGATGCCAGCGCTGTACAACCTCAGCCGCGACGGCCTGCTGGACAACAACCTGCGCATCGTCGGCGTCGATCACAACGCAGCGACCGGCGCCGAGTTCGCCGAGCGCCTGGAAGCCTTCATGCGCGAGCGCGACAAGGGAGCCGCGGAAGGCGCGCAGTGCCTTGATCCGAAGCGCTGGGCACGCCTGGCCAGGCACATCGATTACCTGACCGGGGATTTTCTCGATGCCGCCACTTACCAGGCCATCGGCAAGCACATCGGCAAGTCGCGCAACGGTAATGCGATCTTCTACCTGGCCACCGCGCCACGCTTTTTCGCCGATGTGGTACAGCGCCTCGGCGCCGCCGGACTGCTCGACGAGGGCGAGGGCTTTCGCCGGGTAGTGATCGAGAAGCCGTTCGGCTCCGACCTGGCCAGCGCCGAGATGCTCAACGCCAGCCTGCTGCGGGTGATGAGCGAGAAGCAGATCTATCGGATCGACCATTACCTCGGTAAGGAGACGGTGCAGAACATCCTGGTCAGCCGTTTTTCCAACGGCCTGTTCGAGTCGTTCTGGAACAACCACTACATCGACCATGTGCAGATCACTGCAGCGGAAACCGTCGGGGTCGAGGAGCGCGCAGCGTTCTACGACCATACCGGTGCACTGCGCGACATGGTGCCCAATCACCTGTTCCAGTTGCTGGCGATGGTGGCCATGGAACCGCCGGCGGCCTTCGGCGCCGATGCGGTGCGCAGCGAGAAGGCCAAGGTGATCGGCGCGATCCGGCCCTGGTCCAAGGCCATGGCCCTGAAGAACTCGGTACGCGGCCAGTACACCGAGGGCAAGCAGGGACGGCGCAAGCTCAAGGGTTATCGCCAGGAACCGCGAGTGGCAGCGGACAGCCAGACGGAAACCTATGTGGCGCTCAAGGTGATGATCGACAACTGGCGCTGGGTCGGCGTGCCGTTCTACCTGCGTACCGGCAAGCGCATGAGCGTGCGCGATACCGAGATCGCCATCTGCTTCAAGCCAGCGCCCTACGCGCAGTTCCGCGACAGTGATGCGCAGCGGCCCAAGCCCAACTACCTGAAGATCCAGATCCAGCCCAACGAAGGCATGTGGTTCGACCTGCAGGCCAAGCGCCCCGGACCGGCCCTGGAAATGGAAACCATCGCCCTCGGTTTCGCCTACAAGGACTTCTTCAAGATGCAGCCGGCCACCGGCTACGAGACGTTGATCTACGACTGCCTGACCGGCGACCAGACCCTGTTCCAGCGTGCCGACAACATCGAAAACGGCTGGCGTGCGGTACAGCCGTTCCTCGATGCCTGGCAGGAGGGCGGCGAGGTGCATGAGTACGCCGCCGGGGAGGACGGTCCGGCGGCAGCGGACGAACTGCTCGGCAAGGACAAGCGCAGCTGGCATAGCCTGGGCTGAGCGCCCCACGAGTTTTTTCCTTTCTTGTGCAGGGCCCGTTGCAGACGGGCTTCCTGCCGTTTTCTGGCGCCATTTATTCGCCGCAATGGCATCTGGCTATATTTTTCGGAATGGGGCAATCTTGCGAAAAAACGGACCTGGTTCACATTTCGCGATATTTCATGTGACCTGAGTATTTACTTTTCGCGCAAACCAAAAAGGTCGTCCCATTGAACCGCATCCAGGCAGCGACCTCATCCGTTCGCAGGCGCCCGGCGCACCCGCTGCTGGCCAGGCAGAACAGAGTCCCGGGCTGGACTCGTTGCGCAGTAATCTGGCCTGTGAAGTCACTGACAACATCCTGTGCTGCCTGCCATTGTCCACGCACTACGGTCTGTATCAGATGCTCATGACCGTGGCCGCCGGGACCACCCCGGTAGTGGAGCAGGCTTTCAGCGGGCCTGCCTCTTGCAAGGACAGCATCGAGCGGCATCCGGTTGCCTACGGCACACCGGGATCACGCCGACAGATATCAAGGATGAGCAGCCTGTTTTTCAAATCCCATGCCTTTTCCCTGTACGGCCTGCCCGAAGGTGAGCGCTGCGCTTGCCTGATGGCGGAAAACAGGGCAGCGGCGGCCCATGGCCACCGCGCGATGGAAGTGGTGGATCCCAACCAGCGGACAGCGGATGTCGGCGAGCTGCTGGAGCACTGCCCGGATGGCCTTGCCACCTGGCCGGTCCCGGTGGGAGTCACTGTCAAACCGATGATGCCCGGCACGGGTAGCGGGCGAGTGGATCTCGTCTCGCTACGGGACCTGGCACGCAATGAGCAAGCCGCGGTGGCTGCATGAGCACCGCACGAGAGACGCTTATGGAAGAACCGACCTTCGATTTCGACAGAATGCTGTGCTTCACCCTGTATTCCACCGCCAATGCCATGGTCCGCGACTATGGCGAGCCGCTGCGCCGGCATGGCGTGACCTACCCGCAGTTGCTGGTGCTGATCGGCCTGTGGGGCGAGGACGACATGTCCATCAGCTCCCTCAGCGCAGTGACCCTGTTCGACCTCGGCACCCTGACGCCGATCATCCGCCGCCTGAGTGATGCGGGCTTTATCAGCGTCTACCTCGACCCCGGCGACCGGCGCCGGCGCAAGGTCCTGCTGACCGACAAGGGCAAGGCCCTCAAGCTCGAAGCCGCGCAACTGTTCGACTGCATGAACGGCAAGCTCGGCCTGGAGCCCGGCAATCGCCAGCAGATGCTCGACACCTGCAAGCAGATCCGCTCGCGATTACGTTGAGGTTTACGGATCGAGCGACTCCGGGGTATTGAAATTGGCCAGCCGGGGATCGTCTTCGGCGCACTCCAGCGCCAGCAAGGGCCCGCCACGCAACACCCACGACAGACTGCGTTCGCCACTTTCCCAGGCGGCTGAAAGTGTGGGTGTGAGTGCGCGCGGGACCAGGCTGAACATGGGTTGCCAATGTTGGCCCTGGCGGACCATCACTGGGGTTTGTGGGTCGCTGGCCAGGCTCAGCAACGCCTCGACCAGGGCCTGGTCGACGCGCGGTGCATCGCAGGCCAGGACCAGCAGCCAGTCATGCCGGGCGACCGCCAGGCCGGCGAGCACCCCGGCGAAGGGGCCGGGAAAATCGCCTTCGGCGTCCTGCACCAAGGTATCGGCGTAGGGGCGATAGGCATCCTGGTTGCGATTGCAGGAGATGATCAGGTCGTCGCTCAGAGGCCGCAGCGTCTTGTGCAGATGGGCGACCAGGGGCTCGCCACGCCATTCCAGCAAGCCCTTGTCCCGCCCGCCCATGCGCTGGCCGCGGCCGCCGGCGAGGATGAGGATGGAGCAGGGGGGGAGGTGGGTAGTCATGGGGCGGGGTTCCGGTTCACAAGGCGGTCACCTTCCCATGTGCAGCAGGCAGGTTTCAACTTTGTTGTGTTCAAGTGCCTCATCGCTGGCAAGGCCAGCTCCCACAGTGACCGCGTTCGGCCTGGATCCTGAGGTAAACCGAGATCCTTGTGGGAGTCGGCATTGCCGACGATGAGGCCAGCAAGCCCAACGGATATCCTCAGGAGCTCGCCTCGCCCGCAGGCAAAACAGCTCCGGCTTTCTTTTTCTGATACCCACTCACCCGCATCACCACCACAAAGAACACCGGCACGAACACCACCGCCAGGGTCGCACTGAGCATGCCGCCGACCACCCCGGTGCCGATCGCCTGCTGGCTCGCCGAACTGGCACCGGTGGCGATGGCCAGTGGCACCACGCCGAGGATGAACGCCAGCGAGGTCATCACGATCGGCCGCAAGCGCAGGCGCGCCGCGCGGACCGTGGCGTCGACCAGATCATGCCCGTCGTCCACCAGGCTCTTGGCGAATTCGATGATGAGGATGGCGTTCTTCGCCGACAGGCCGATCAGGGTGATCAAGCCGACCTTGAAGAACACATCGTTGGGCAGCCCACGCAGGGTCACCGCCAGCACCGCGCCGAGAATACCCAGCGGTACCACCAGCAACACCGAGGTCGGAATCGACCAGCTTTCGTACAGCGCCGCCAGGCACAGGAACACCACCAGCAGCGACAGCGCCATCAACAGCGGCGCCTGGCTACCGGACAAACGCTCCTGCAACGACAGCCCGGTCCATTCCAGACCGAAGCCCAGCGGCAGTTCGCTGACCAGGCGCTCGATCTCTGCCATGGCTTCGCCCGAACTGTGCCCCGGTGCCGGTTCGCCGCTAACGGCAATCGCCGGATAACCGTTGTAGCGGGTCAACTGCACCGGCCCGGAGACCCATTGCGCCTTGGCGAATGCGGCCAGGGGCACCATCTTGCCGCTGCTGTTGCGTACATGGATCTGCAGCAGGTCCTCGACCTGGCTGCGGCTGTCGCCCTCAGCCTGCACCACCACCCGCTGCATGCGGCCCTGGTTGGGGAAGTCGTTGACGTAGCTGGAACCCACCGCGGTATTGAGCACCGTGCCGATATCGGCGAAGGACACGCCGAGGGCATTGGCCTGCTTGCGGTCGATTTCCAGCTGTACCTGGGGGCTTTCCGCCAGCGCGCTTTCACGCACGTTGACCAGCACCGGGCTCTTTTCCGCCGCGGCGAGCAACTGGTCGCGGGCCGCCATCAGCCGGGCGTAGCCCAGGCCGCCACGGTCCTGCAGACGGAACTCGAAGCCGGTGGAGGTGCCCAGGCCGTCGATCGGTGGCGGCAATACCGAATAGGCAATGGCGTTCTTGAACTGGCTGAAGGCGATGGTGGCGCGCTCGGCGATGGCCGCCG
The DNA here is from genome assembly GCF_057808595.1 of Pseudomonas sp. FG98. NCBI lineage: Bacteria > Pseudomonadati > Pseudomonadota > Gammaproteobacteria > Pseudomonadales > Pseudomonadaceae > Pseudomonas > Pseudomonas sp. FG98. The sequence goes on from NZ_JBMDIJ010000040.1 coordinate 23,562, forward strand.
CAGCGTCATCGGCGGCGCGCTCCGACCAGTCCTTGAGGGTGGTGAACACCAGCGCGGCGTTCTGCCCGTTGCCGGAGAAACTGAAGCCAAGGATCACCGTGGTATTGCCGACGCCCGGCTCGCCGGCATTGTGCGCCTCGATCTGCGCCGCCACCTGTTCGGTGCGCTCGCGACTGGCCCCCGGCGGCAATTGCACGTCAGTGATGGTGTAGCCCTGGTCTTCGGTGGGCAGGAAGGACGACGGCAACTGGCTGAAGCTGAACACCAGGGCGCCGAACAGCAGGGCGTAGACCAGCAGATAGCGCCCGGTACGGGCCAGGGCATGCACCACCCAGCGCTGGTAGCCATTGCTCATGGCGTCGAAGCGCCGGTTGAACCAGCCATACAGGCCGCGTCGTTCATGGTGTTCGCCCTTGGCCACCGGCTTGAGCAGGGTGGCGCACAGGGCCGGGGTCAGGCTCAGGGCAAGGAACGCCGAGAACAGGATCGACACCGCCATGGACATGGAGAACTGCTGGTAGATCACCCCCACCGAACCGCTCATGAAAGCCATCGGCAGGAACACCGCCACCAGCACCACGGTGATGCCGACGATGGCGCCACTGATCTGGCCCATGGCCTTGCGCGTCGCCTCCTTCGGCGGCAGACCTTCTTCCATCATGATCCGTTCGACGTTTTCCACCACGACGATGGCGTCGTCCACCAGGATGCCGATGGCCAGGACCATGCCGAACAGGGTCAGGACGTTGATCGAGAAGCCCAGGGCGAGCATGGCGGCGAACGTACCCATCAGCGCCACCGGCACCACCAGGGTCGGGATCAGGGTGTAGCGGATGTTCTGCAGGAACAGCAGCATCACCAGGAACACCAGGACCATGGCTTCGCCCAGGGTGTGGATCACCTGGGTGATCGAGACCTTGACGAAGGGCGAGGTGTCGTAGGGGATGTCGTACCGGGCGCCCGGCGGGAAGTAGCGCGACAGTTCGTCCATCTTCTCGCGGACCAGGGTCGCGGTCTGCATGGCGTTGGCGCCGGGCGCCAGTTGCACGCTGAAGGCGGTGGCGGGCTTGCCGTTGAGGCGGGTACCGAACTGGTATTCCTGGGCGCCGATCTCGACCCGGGCGACATCGCCGATGGTCACGCTGGAGCCGTCCTGGTTGGCGCGCAGGACGATGGCGGCGAACTCTTCCGGGCTCGACAACTGGCCCTTGACCAGCACGTTGGCGGTGATCTCCTGGCCACGACGGCCGGGCAGGTCGCCGATGCTGCCGGGGGCGACCTGGGCGTTCTGCGCGGCGATGGCGGTGTTGACGTCCTCGGGGGTGAGGTTGAAGGCAATCAGCTTCGCCGGATCGATCCAGATGCGCATGGCCCGCTCGGAACCGTACAGCTGCGCCTTGCCCACACCGGGCAGGCGACGGATCTCGTTCATCACGTTGCGCGCAAGAAAGTCGCTCAGCGCGGTTTCATCGAGACGCGGATCCTCGGCACTGAGGGTCACCAGCAGGAGGAAGCCGGTGGACACCTTTTCCACCTGCAGGCCTTGCTGGGTCACCGCCCGCGGCAGGCGCGACTCGACGATCTTCAGGCGGTTCTGTACATCGACCTGGGCAAGCTCCGGGTTGGTCCCGGGCTCGAAGGTGGCGGTGATGGTGGCGCTGCCCAGGCTGCTCTGGGACTGGAAATACAGCAGGTGGTCGGCGCCGTTGAGCTCCTGTTCGATCAGGCTGACCACGCTGTCGTCCATGGTCTGCGCCGAGGCACCAGGGTAGACCGCGTAGATCTCCACCTGCGGCGGGGCGACGTTGGGGTACTGGGCCACCGGCAGCTTGGGCAGGGCCAGGGCGCCGGCGAGGAGAATGAACAGCGCGACCACCCAGGCGAAAATCGGGCGATCAATGAAAAACCGTGGCATGGATCAGGCCCTCACTGGCCGGAAGTCTGGACGATGGGCTGGCTGGCGATGGCGGCAGGGGTGACCTGCACCTGGTCACCGGCCTTGACGTGTTGCAGGCCTTCGGTGACCACGCGCTCGCCCGGGGTCAGTCCATCGCTGACGATCCAGCGGTTGTTCTGCGCCGCGCCCAGCACCACCGCGCGTTCGACGATGCGCTGCTCGCCATCGACCACCAGCACCCGTGGCTGGCCGGCGCTGTCGCGCAGGATGGCCTGCTGCGGCACGCTGATGCCCTTGGGCTGTACGGCCTGCTCGACGCGCACGCGGATAAAGCTGCCCGGCAGCAGGTCGAGGTCGGGGTTGGGGAACTCGCTGCGCAGGGTGATCTGGCCGGTGCTCTGGTCCACGGCGATATCCGAGAACAGCAGCTTGCCGGGGAGCGGGTAGGGCGTGCCGTCATCCTGGATCAGGGTGACCCGGGCCTGATCCTGGCCGACCTGCTGCAATTCGCCGGCCCGCAGCGAGCGGCGCAGGGCGTTGATTTCGCGGGTCGACTGGGTGACGTCGGCATGGATCGGGTCAAGCTGCTGGATGGTCGCCAGGGCAGTGCTTTCGTTCTGCCCGACCAGCGCGCCCTCGGTGACCAGGGCACGGCCGATACGTCCGGAAATCGGCGCGGTGACCGTGGCATAGCCGAGATTGAGCCTGGCCCGTTCGACCGCCGCCTTGGCTGCGGCCACATCGGCATCCGCCTGCATCGCGGCGGCGCGGGCGTTGTCGTGGTCCTGGCGGCTGACGGCGTTGATGGCGATCAGTTCGGCGTAGCGCTCATCCTGCAACTTCGCCTGGTAGCGGGTCGCCTCGGCCTTGGCCAGAGTCGCCCGGGCGCTGTCGTAGTCGGCCTGGAACGGCGCCGGGTCGATGCGGAACAGCACATCGCCCTGTTTCACGTCGCTGCCTTCGCGGTATTCGCGCTTGAGCACCACACCGGCGACCCGCGCCCGCACTTCGGCGACCCGGGGCGCCTGGATGCGTCCGGACAGTTCGCTGCTGATCGCCAGCGCCTGGACCTGCACGGTTTCCACCGAAACGTTGGGCGTGGGCATTTGCGCTTCTTCGCCGGCTTTTTCATCGCCGCAGGCGGCAAGCAGGAGGAAGGTGGCGGCGAGGGGAAGAAGGCGCAGACGGGCGGGGCTTGAAGGAAACATAGGGATCTTCCATAAATGACCAGCGCATGGTACGCAGGCGCGCCGCCAGCGGCTGTGAAGCTCTGTAGAACGTCTGTTAAAAAGTGTGAAGAAATAACTTCTTACCTTTCCCGGTTCTATATCCTGCCGACTTTTCCTGCCCACCAGATCAAGCCGAGCCATGCCCAACATTCTCCTGGTCGAAGACGACTGCGCCCTGTCCGAGCTGATTGCCAGCTACCTGCAACGCAACGGTTTTACCGTCAGCGTCATCGCCCGTGGCGACCGGGTGCTGGAGCAGGTCAGGCGGGACAAGCCGGACCTGGTGATCCTCGACCTGATGCTGCCCGGCCTCGACGGTCTCCAGGTATGCCGCTTGCTGCGCGGCGAATCGCAGACCCTGCCGATCCTCATGCTCACCGCCCGCGACGACAGCCATGACCAGGTCCTCGGCCTGGAAATGGGCGCCGACGACTATGTCGCCAAGCCCTGCGAACCACGGGTGCTGCTGGCCCGGGTGCGTACCTTGCTGCGCCGCAGCAGCATCGCCGAGCCGCATCTGGAGAGCGACCGCCTGCTGATCGGCGGCCTGTGCATCGACCTGGCCGAGCGCACCGTGACCTGGCGCGGCCTGCCGGTGGAGTTGTCCAGCGGCGAGTTCAACCTGCTGGTGGTGCTGGCACGCAATGCCGGCACGGTGCTCAGCCGCGACCATATCCTCCAGCACCTGCGCGGCATCGAGTTCAACGGCACCGACCGCTCGGTGGACGTGGCGATCTCCAAGCTGCGGCGCAAGTTCGACGACAACGCCGGCGAGGCACGCAAGATCAAGACGGTGTGGGGCAAGGGCTACCTGTTCAGCCGCGTGGAATGGGAGGTCTGAGGCCGGGCCATGCTGAAGATCCTGATTCGCCTGTACCTGCTGACCATCATTGCCTACGCCGGGGGCATCTTCCTGATCCCGGACGCCATCCTGCACCTGTTCTACGACCGCTACATCGCCTACAACCTCGACCAGGCCCGGGGCGTGCAGAGCCTGATCGTCAAGCAGTTCCGCCAGGCGCCCGAGAGCGAGTGGCCGCAGGTAGCACGGGAACTGGCGGCGGATTTCGCACCGCTGTCGATCGAGCTGCGCAGCCGCGACCAGCTTGATCTGGGGGCTGAAGAGCGCAGCCGCCTCGATTCCGGGCAGAACGTGGTGCGCCTGGGCGACTGGGGCTATTACGAAACCGCCATCGCGCCACTGGACGGCAACTGGGTCGTCGCTCTGCGCAACCCGCCGGATCCGTTCGACATCAACCTGCTGTCGTGGGGCATCACCGTGCTGATCGGTGCCACCTTGCTCGGTTGCCTGTTGCTCTGGCTGTGGCCGCACTGGCGCGACCTGCAACGGCTCCAGGCCACCGCGCAGCGGCTCGGTCAGGGGCAGCTCTCCGAACGCACGCTGATTTCCCCGCGCTCGAACATCGGCGCTCTGGCGGCAGTGTTCGACACCATGGCCCAGGACCTGGAGCAACTGCTGACCCAGCAGCGCGAACTGCTCAACGCGGTTTCCCATGAACTGCGTACGCCGCTGACCCGCCTGGACTTCGGCCTGGTGCTGCTCTACGACGAGCTGCCGGCGGCCAGCCGCAAGCGCCTGATGCAACTGGTCGGGCATGTCCGCGAACTGGATGAGCTGGTGCTCGAACTGCTGTCCTATAGCCGTCTGCAGACGCCGGGGCAGCCGGTGGAGCAGGTCGAGGTGTCGCTGCTGGAGTTCGTCGACAGCATTCTCGGCAGCTTTGCCGAAGAGCTGGACAGCCGGGATATCTGCTGGGAAGTGCGGGGTGGGGCCGAGCAACGCTTCGCCCTCGACCCGCGCATGACCGCCCGGGCGATCCAGAACCTGATCCGCAATGCCATGCGCTATTGCCATCGACGCTTGCTGCTGGACCTGAGCCTGGACGAACAGGGCAATTGCCTGATTACCGTGGAGGATGACGGCATCGGTATTCCCGAGCAGGAGCGCGAGCAGATCTTCCAGCCGTTCTATCGCCTCGACCGCAGCCGCGACCGGGCTACCGGCGGCTTCGGCCTGGGTCTGGCGATCAGTCGGCGAGTGATCGAGAGTCAGGGCGGCAGACTCTGGGTGGAGCAATCGCCGCTGGGCGGAGCGCGGTTCAGCATCTTCCTGCCAGGGAATCCGGGCTGAAAGCTGTGTTCTAGACGTATTGACGACCTGGATCAGTGGCTATTGCCACAGGTCCTACTGCCCCTCGGGTAGTCCCGTGCCACCTTTCGGTGCAGTCCGGTGGGAAATTTCCTCGTCTCGCTGGGATATGTCTGATGTAAGCCATTTACCTTGCTGGCGAATAATCCGCCTCGTCCTGCGAGACATCGCACAGTCGACAGAGACTGATCGATGTCGCGCAGGGCATCCGGAATATTTGCCTCCCAACAAGGAAATTGGTCATGAAATACAGCGTTCTCGCCCTCCCACTGGCACTGATGATCGCGGCCGGTACCGCCGTCGCCGCCGACCCGATCGAGAAACAGGTCACCGTAACCGCCACCATCCCCACCGAAAGCTTCTACGTCGAGCCGGTAGGCGGCAACTGGATGAACGAGCCCCAGGACATGGCCTGGAACTCGTTCCAGCAAACCCTGCAACCGATCCGCAAGCAACTTCAGGTACGCAGCACCACCGGACCGATCTCGGCCTACCTGCTCAACCCGGCAACCATTACCAGCGGCGCCGATACCATCGGTCTTGATGTCAGCGTTGCCGGCAAGGCCCTGACCCTGACCTCCGCCGAGGTGATCAGCGAGGAGCAGGCCGCTCCCGGTGCCATCGTCGGCTTCGAAGTGGCGGCCAAGGCCGCAGGTACCGGGGGCTACACCCCGGGCAACTACCTCGGCGTGGTCAACATGATGTTCGAGACCACCACCGAGTAAACCCGGCTCACGTCCGTTCTCCCTTTCCAATCGTCCCCGGGCCGGCGCTCCCCATGTCGGGCCGGGGGTGGTTGGTGTTGCCTCCATCCGCTACGAGCAATCACACATGTCTCTTGCGACATCCATACGAATGGCGGTGGGCTGCTGCGTGGCCGCCGTCTGGCTGACCGACGTCAGCGCCAGGGAAGAGACGGGGAATACCAGTCAGCTTGGCATCCTGCGGCAGGCCGAAGGATTGCCGAAGGAATTCGACGAACACTTTTTCGACGTACCCCTGGCCGTGCGGGTCGACCTTGACGGTCGTCTGCTCGGCGAAGCCATGGTGGTACTCAGCCGTGACGAGCGGGTTCAGTTGCTGGAATTCACCGACACCCACGAAAGCCATGAACCGGAAACCGTGCGCCAGCGCTGGAGCGAGGCGCTGCAGGCCGGACAGGCCCTGGGCAACTGCGTCAAGGCCTGCCCCCTGGACCTGGTGGCCGTGCACTACAGCCTGGTGAACTCGCAGTTATCGATCCTGACCCGCAACGTCGAACGCGACCAGCAGGCCGCCTGGCACCAGTTGCCGGAGCAGGGCAGCCGCGGCGCGCTCCTGCGCAACCAGCTCAACCTCAGCCGTGATGGCCAGGAAACCGTCGGCCGCTACGCCTTGCGTGGGCAGGGCAGCGTCGGCAACTGGACCACCGTGGCCGAAGCCCAGGTCGATCGCAGCAACGAAGACCGCCCGCAAACCCGTCACCGGGTCGACGAACTGTTCGCCGAACAGGTGCACGAGGACACTTTCTTCCGCCTGGGCTATTTCACCCCGGGCGCCCAGGCCATGAGCCGCCAGCCACGCTTGCTGGGCAACAGCCCTGACACCACCCTCGGCCTGATGCTCGGCAGCAGCGACAGCCTGGCAATCGACAACGGCAAGGCCAGCGCCACGCCGATCCATGTCACCCCCAACCGCCCGGGGATCGTCGAGATCTACCGCAACGGCCAGTTGATCAACAGCCAGCCGGTGCAACCCGGCCTGCAAACCGTTGACACTCGGGTGCTGCCAGGCGGCATCTATGAAGTGGAAGTGCGCCTGATCGAGGACGGCCAGGTCACCTCGCGCAACCAGGAATTCATCTACAAGCCCAACAACTGGAGCAACAGCACCTCGCCGTGGCGCTACAACCTGTACCTGGGCAAGCAGAGCGAACTGCTGAGCAACTGGGACGACGAGGAGTACGGTGGCTTTGCCGCCGGGGTCATCACCAACTACCTGCTGCATCCGCGCATGGTGGTCGGCGGGTCGGCGCAGCGCATCGACGGGCAGATGCAGTACGGCACCTCGCTGGACTGGGATGTGATGGACCGCTTCAAGATCTTCGGCAACCTGTTCCATACCGACGAGCAAGGCAATGGCTACGATCTGCAGGGAGTCTGGCACCACGAGTCGGGCAGCGTGGTCGTCAGTCACAACCGCTCCTGGCTGGATTATCCGCGCCAGCGTCGCTTCGACGACTTCGGCTACCCGTATGACCGCGAGCAGCCCCGCACCCGAGAGTTGCGCCAGTCATCGCTGTCCATCAGCCAGCGCGTCACGCGCCGCAGTACCGCGACCCTGCGCCTGAGCCAGAGCGACGGAGGCTACAGCAACAGCGGCATGGCCCTGGACCTGGGCTGGTCGCAATATGGCCAACTGATGGGCTCGGACGCCAACTGGCGCGTCGCGCTGTTCGACCGGCCAGGCAATCCCAGCAGCGGCAACCAACGCAACCGCGGCGTCACCTTCAGCCTGAGCATGAGCCTCGGCGGCCCGGGCAAGCGCATCTCCGGCAGCATCGGCTCGCGCACCTCGCGCGATGGCGGACGTGACCTGACCAGTTCCGTGACCTATCAGCAGGACCTCGACGGCAGCACCCTGCGCAGCGTGGGCGGGACGGTCAACGGCGATCGCTACGGCGCGTCGTTCGCAGCCAATGCGCAATTCGAGAACAGTGCCCTGTATGGCGATGCCTATGTGCAGAATTCCTCGTACAACAACCAGGTCAGCGCCGGCCTCAACCTGGAAAGCACGCTGGCCGTGGGCGGCGGCAAGTTTGCCCTGAGCGGCCAATACGTTCCCTACGATGCCGGGCTGATCGTCGATGTCGAATCGGACTTCCCCGACCTCAAACTGCGCGTCGACGACCTCGACGGCCATGCCAGCGTGCTGCGCCCGGGGCGCAACGTGATTCCGGTAAGCGCCTACAAGTCCGGCAGCGTGCAGCTGGACTTCGAGGACGGCAGCGTGCCCGCGGCGGTGATCCAGCCGTCGTCGCTGACCTATCACCTCAACCGTGGCGGGGTCGATTACCGCGTGCTGCGGGTGATGCGCACGGTGACCGTGCTCGGCCGCCTGCTCGACCACCACGGCCAGCCGTTGCGCGGGGCCATGGTCATCAACCACGCCAGTCGCAGCGTCAGCGAGGCCGACGGTTTCTTCGCCGTGGAAATGAGCGAATCGACGCCGACCCTGGAGATCCGCCAGGGTGGCCAGCGTCTGTGCCTGCTCAGCTTGAACACCGGCATCCAGCGCCAGGACGATGTCCTGCTGGTGGGCGACCAGGTCTGCTCGCCGGATAGCCTGGCTGCTTCTCCCAACCCTGCAAACGGAGGCGAAGCGTGATGCTGCGCAACTCTTATCTGTTCCGCGCGGCATTGGTGGCCCTGGTCCTGTACTGGGCGCCGCCCGTGCAGGCGACGGAGGTGACCATCACCGCCCAGTACCGCAATGGCAACGAATTCACCAACACCACGCCCCAGGCGGCCTTCTGTCGACAATGGCCACACTACTGCAACGGCGTGGAAACCGTCGGGCTACCGATCACCTACGACAAGAAAACCACCCACAGTGCCCCCGATCACCGCGATCTGTTCTACATCAAGGTGCCCGCCCGGCGCACGATCACGGTCAGCCATGAACTGACCGGCGAGTCGTATCAGCTGACGTTCGAAATCTTCGCCATCAGCCAGCACGTCGATGCGCCCAACAACAACCCGGTATTCACTTTGTACGTGAGGGGTGGTTGCGGCTATCTGTTTACCCTGGGAGCCGGTAGCTGGGCTTCCTATCTATGGAGCGTGAGAAACCCGGCAAGTCCGGATTATTGCTACCCGATCGGCAGCCCCGGCTCTCCCGGGCTGGTGCGTAATGTCCAGATTCGCGACTTCGGCGTGGCCTACCGCCTGGTCACCCCGTCGCCGTTGCGCATGAAGCAGGGCCTGTATCGCGGCCAGACCAGCTACCAGGTCGGTCCGGGCGCCGACTTCGACTTTGGCAACGACGTTACCAACCTCAACACCAGCGAACTGACCATCAATTTCGAGCTGGACGTGGTCCATGCCTTCGTCATCGATTTCCCCGCCGGTTCCGACCGGGTGGTGCTGGAGCCACCAGGCGGCTGGACCCGCTGGCTGAACCACAAGCAACTGCCCGAGCGTCTGTACCGCGACCTGCCACTGCGCATCTGGTCGTCCGGACCGTTCACCGTGCACACCCGCTGCGAATACCCATTGGCCGGGCAGTGCGCGATCCGCAACGACGCCAACGACCACCAGGTGCCGGTGCAGGTCGCGCTGACCCTGCCCAACGTGATCCTGCACAACGGCCAGCAGGTCAGCCGCCTGCCGCTACCGGTGGGCGAAGCCACGGCCATCGAGATGGAGGCCACGCAACCGGCGATCAGCCGTGGCGGCAGCCTGCACTTCCAGGTGGACAAGGCGGCGGTCGGCGAAATGACCCGTTACCCCGGCGCGCGATACGAAGGCGATGTCACCGTCGTCTTCGATGCCGATTTCTAGATGTTAAGGAGCTGCACCATGAAAACCCTGCTGTTCTGTGTCTTCCTGACGTTGCTGGCGGGCACCGCGCAGGCCGGCCCGCAGATCAACGTCGGCGGCCTCTACGATTACCTCGACGACGGCTCCAGCACCCTGCTCAAGCGCGTGCGCAACCTCGGTGACACCACGGCCTTCGTCAAGGTCAGCGTGGTCGAACTGGTCTATGACGGGCAGGGCGCGCCGCGCGAGGTGTCCCACGACAACCAGCCGGTGGGCGACCGGCCACTGATCGCCAGCCCGGCCCGGCTGATCGTGCCGGCTGGCGGCATGCAGGCGGTGCGCCTGCTGTACCGCGGCGAACGCGAGCGGGAGCGCTATTTCCGCCTGCGCTTCGTCCCGGTGCTGCCGGAACACGGCGACGGGTTTGCCATCACTGATGAAGAAGCCCAGCGCTACGAGCAGGAGCTCAAGGCCGGGGTGAACATCCTCGCCGGCTACGGCTCGCTACTGTTCATTCGTCCGCAGCAGACCCAATACCGCACCGACATCAGCGAGCTGGACGGCCAGTTCCGGGTCAGCAACCAGGGCAGTGCCACCGTGGTCCTCGACCATTTCAACGACTGCGATCGCAGTGGCAAGCAGTGCGCGGTGGCCACCAAGCACCATATCCGCCCTGGCCTGGAGCGCTCGTTCGCGCGGGTAGCGGGGCGGGTTTATCGCTTCGAACTGATCGAGGGAGGAGAGCGGCGCCGCGTAGAGATCAAGGGCTGAATTGCACGTTCGGAAATTTCCGTCGCTATCGCAGGAATTGTCCGGTGCACATGCACCGGTCTGGCGACCGATACTTCTGCTGCCAAAGGTAGTGGCACTTTGCTGCTATCGAGAGCGTTTGCCATTCAGCCCATGACGGCAGGTATGCCATCGAGAAGTGAGGGATTCATGTACAGAGCCATGATCGTGGATGATCACCCGTTCATTCGCGCCAGCGTCAGGATGCTGTTGCGCCAGGAGCAGTTCGAAATCGTCGCCGAAGCCGACAATGGCGTCGACGCCTTGCGCCTGATCCGCGAGCACGAACCGGACATCGCCATCCTCGACATCTCCATTCCACGCATGGACGGCCTGGAGATCATCACCCGGGTCAAGACGGCGAACATGGCCATGAAGATGCTGGTGCTGACCTCCCAGGTGCCGGGTTATTTCTCCATGCGCTGCATGCGCCTTGGCGCTTCGGGCTTCGTTTCGAAGAACGACGACCTCAACGAACTGCGCAAGGGCATCATGGCGGTGATGTCCGGCTATACCTATTTCCCCGAGGTGTCGCTGAGCTCGGTGAACCGCTACGACTGCCAGGCGACCGAGGTGCAACGCATCGAACGCCTGACCGATCGCGAACTGCTGATTCTCCAGCAACTGGCCCGCGGCCTGAGCAACAAGTCGATCGGCGAGGCCATGCTGCTGAGCAACAAGACCATCAGTACCTACAAGACCCGATTGCTGGAAAAGCTCAGGGTCGACTCCCAGGTGGACCTGGCCGACCTGGCCAGGCGTCATGACCTTATCTGATGACGATAAAACGCCTCGCCGGATTTCTGCTGCTACTCATGTTGTGCCTGTGGCTGGGGGCTGCCCATGGTTGGGGCGAAGCGCCCAGCCTGCTGGCCCGTTCCAGCCTCGATGAGGGCCTGCGCCTGCAACTGGACGACGACGACCGTCATTGGCTGTGGGCACGCCGCACTTTGTGGCTGGGGGTGAGCCGTCCGGACCGGGTGCCGTTCGATATCACTACCACCGGGCGTGACTACGAGGGCCTGACCGCCGACTACGCCGGCCTGCTCGGCGAACTGCTCGGGGTACAGGTGCGCGTGCGTCGCTACGCCACCCGCAGTGGCGCCCTGGATGCGCTCAATCGCGGTGAAATCGACCTGCTCGGCACTGCCAACGCCGACGAGGCGGCACGCAGCGGCTTGCTGCTGTCGCGGCCCTATGCGGAGAATCGCCCGCTGCTGGCCAGCCGCAACGACCGCAGCGTCCCTCCGGACCCGCGGCAACCCGGGGTGCGCCTGGCCCTGCGCAAGGGCTATCTGTCCGAGGAGCATGTGCACCAACTGTTTCCCCATGCCCGGCCGATCTTCTATCCATCGGTGCTCAATGCTCTCGGCGCCGTGGCCTTCGGCCAGGCCGACCTGTTTCTCGGTGACGCCCTGGGCACCCAGTACCTGTTGCACAAGAGCTACCTGACCCAACTGCAGCTGTGGCCCACCGAGCCGTTCCAGGACGGTCACTACGGTTTCGCCCTGAGCCCCGCCAATCGCCGCCTGAAGGCGCTGGTCAACCAGGCGCTGCAGCGCATTCCGGAGCAAACCCGCCTGGATATCCTGCAGCGCTGGAACGCCGGCACCAGCGAATTCGCCGAGCGCCAGCAACTGGACCTGAGCCCGACGGAACAGGACTGGCTGCAGCGCCATCCGCGGGTCAGGGTGGCCATCGACGAGCAGTTCCTGCCCATCAGCTATCGCGACGATCGTGGCGAGTTCCGCGGGATCAGCGCCGACCTTCTGGAACTGATCACCCAGCGCAGCGGCATGGCCTTCGACATCGTCCAGGGCGGCGGATTCGGCGACATGGTACGGCGCCTGGAAGACAACGAGGTCGATCTGCTCTCGGCAGTGCCGTTCAGCCAGCGGCGCCAGCAGCAGGTCGGTTTTACCCGCTCCTGGCTGAGTAACAGCCTGGTGCTGGTCACCCGCGACAACGCCACCGTCGACAGCCTCGATGAACTCGCCGGCAAGCGCCTGGCCCTGGTCGAGGGCAGCGTGCTGGAGGACTATCTGCGCGAGCAGCATCCGCGCATCCGGCCGCTGTGGAGCGATGGTCCGCTGCAGGCGCTGGAGCGGGTCGCCAACGGCGAGGCCCAGGGTGCGGTGGTCAGCCTGATCGGCGCGCGCTACACCATCGCCCGGCATTACCGCGAACAACTGCGCATCAGCTCCGCGCTACCGGTCCCGGCAATGCACTTCGCCTTTGCCAGCCGCCGTGATGCCAGCGAACTGCTGTCGATCATGAACAAGGCGCTGCTGAGCATTACCCCGCAGGAAATGGACGAACTGACCAACCGCTGGCGCAGCGAGGTGATCGTCGCCGACAGCTATTGGCGCAAATACCGCGGCATGATCCTGCAGGGCTTCCTCATGACCGGCGCCTTGTTGTTCTTTGCCGTGTACTGGATTCGCGGCCTGCGCCGCCAGGTGCGCCGGCGCCAGGAGGCGGAAAAGGCCCTGTGCGACCAGGTCGAGTTCATGCGGGTGATGATCGACGGCACGCCGAATCCGATCTATGTGCGCGACCGCAAGGGCCATCTGATCACCTGCAATGTCAGCTACCTGGAAGCCCTCGGCGTGCCGTTCGAGGCGGTGATCGACCAGGCCCTGCCGGAATGGCTGATCGGCGCGGAGCAGGCGCGGCAATGCCGCGAGGCCTATCGCCAGGTCATCGCCCTTGGCGAGGCGGTGGTGGAGGACCGCGAACTGGTCCTGGCCGGGCGTCGGGTCACCATCTACCACTGGATGCTGCCGTACCGCGGCAGCAACGGCGAGGTCAACGGACTGATCGGCGGCTGGCTCGACATCTCCGAACGCCAGCAGTTGTACCAGGCGCTGGAAATGGCCAAGGACGACGCCGAGGCGGCCAACCGGGCCAAGACCAACTTCCTCGCGACCATGAGCCATGAGATCCGCAACCCGCTCAATGCCTTGCTTGGCATGCTCGAACTGGCCTTGCGCAAGTCCGATGAAGGCCTGCTCGACCGCCTGGCCCTGGAGGTCGCGTCCGGCGCGGCGCGGGGGCTGCGCGACCTGGTCGGCGACATTCTCGATATCACCCGCATCGAGTCCGGCCACCTGACCCTGTCGCCGCAGCAGGTCGACCTGCACCGCGAGGTGGAAAGCACGGTGCGCCTGTTCGAGGGCCAGGCGCGGCAAAAGCGCCTGCAACTGAAGCTGGACATGGAGGGCCACGGTCCGGTGCAGGTGCTGCTCGATCCGCTGCGTTTCAAGCAGGTGCTGTCCAACCTGATCAGCAACGCGATCAAGTTCACCGACGAGGGCATGGTCTGCGTGACCCTGGCCCTGGACATCGGCCGCGAGCGGGTCGGCCTGCACCTGTCGGTGGAGGACACCGGGGTGGGTATTCCCGCCGACGAACTGGCGCAGTTGGGTAATCCGTTCCGCCAGGCCAGCAACAATCACCAGGGCGCCCGCAGCGGCGCCGGTCTGGGACTGAGCATCAGCCAGGCGCTGTGCGCGATGATGGGCGGCGACGTCCAGCTGGACAGCATCCTCGGGGTCGGCACCCGCGCCCAGGTGCGCCTGGACCTGCCGCGCCTGACACCCTCCGAGGCGGTGCTGGCCAGCCTGCCGCAGCCAGAAGCGGGTGAGGTGGCCTCGCTGGATATCCTGGTGGTGGACGATTACCCGGCCAATCGCCTGCTGCTTCAGCAGCAACTGAGTTACCTCGGCCATCGCGTGGTCACCGCAGCCAACGGCCATGAAGGTCTGCGCACCTGGGTGCGCCAGCGCTTCGATGTACTGATCACCGACTGCAACATGCCCGGCATGAACGGCTACGACTTGACCCGCGCGGTGCGCGAGGACGAGCGGCGCAAGGGCAAGCCTTCGGTGCTGCTGCTCGGCTGCACCGCCAATGCCCAGCCGGAAGAGCGGGTGCGCTGCCTGCAGGCGGGGATGGACGACTGCCTGTTCAAACCCCTCAATCTCAAGGAACTGGCTGGCAAGCTGGCGCCCTGTGCGCAAGGCCGGCGGGCCGGCGGGCCGGCGAACCGGGTGCCGATGCCGAGCTGGGCGAGGGCCACGATCTGTCCAGCCTGCGTCAGTTGACCGGCGGCGACGGCAAGGCGATCAAGGACCTGTTGCGCGACCTGCTGACCAGCAACCGCGACGACCTGACCCGCCTGGCCCAGCTCGATCCCAATGACCTGCGCGGGCTGGCCGACCTGGCCCACCGGGTCAAGGGCGGCGCACGGATCATCAAGGCGCGCTGGCTGCTGCGGGCGTGTGAAAACCTTGAACAGGCGGTTCACGGGCATCGTTCGGCAGAGCGCATCGATCCGCTGGTGGAAGATCTGCGCCAGGCCATGGCCGCGCTGACCCAGCGCCTGGAGCAGGTCTGCCAGGCCTGAGCGGTGACCGTTGGTACACGTCGGAGATTTCCGCCGTCGGCTGGGAAGCCTCCTGATTCATCTATGGCGAAGCAGTAGCACCATGAGGCTTCGACCTTTGCGAGGGAAGTGGATGTGCCTGCCAAGTCTTTGCGTGTGTTGATCCTTGAAAACCAGTCGTTCCAGCGCGCCATCGCGGTGAAGATCCTCGGTCAGCTCGGCTGTCGGGAGGTCTTCGAGGCCTCCGGCGGCAGCGAGGCGCTGGCCTTGCTCGAACGTATCGGTCCGGTGGACGTAGCGGTGTGCGATGTACGGATGGAGGGCATGGACGGCCTCGAATTCATCCACCGCGCCGCCCAGGCCGCGCTGATCGGCGGCGTTATCGTCAGCAGCGGCCTGCATTCCGAGGTGCGCCGGGCAATCACCCAACTGGTCACGGGCCTGGGCGTCGCCTTTCTAGGCGATGTCGGCAAGCCGCTGCACCTGGACAGCATGCGCCAGGCGCTCGATCGCAGTCGCCAGCCGCTGGTGCTGTCGTTGCCGGCGCCGATGGCCGCGGCGCAGATCACCGAAGCGGATATCCGTCGTGGCCTGTCGTACAAGGAGTTCATTGCCCACTATCTGCCGCGCTGCGACCTCGGCAACGGCGAGATCCGCGGTGTCGATGTGATCGCCCAATGGCAGCACCCGGTGTTCGGTGCCCTCGGGCAAAACCAGTTCATGCCGCTGCTGGCCCGCTGCGGTTTGCTCGACGACATGCTGGTGGTGTTGCTCGAACAGGGGCTGGAGTTGCAGCGCACGCTGATGTCCGCAGGCCAGGTGGTGCGCATGTCCTTTGCCCTGCACCTGGCGCAACTGGGCGGCCGTGGCCTGACCCGGCGGATCAAGTCGCTGATGCAGTTCCATCGCTCGGTGGGGCAGGGCATCGGCTTCGAATTGATCTTCGATGGCCCGGGCGAGCCTTCGGTCATGCACCTGGAAAGCCTGGTGCGCTTGCGCCTGCTCGGCTGCGGGCTGGGCCTTGGCGAGTTCGGTGCCCATGCCGGGTCGTTGCAGCGCCTGTGCCAATTGCCGTTCAACGAGGTCAAGACCTCCGCCCAGTTCATGCACGAGCTGGAAAACCAGCCGCGTCATCGTGCCGTCCTGCGCGCTTGCCTGGGGATTGCCGGCGGGCTCGGCCTGGGCATCACCGTGACCGGGGTGGAAAGCGCCGAACAGCATCTGCTGCTGATGGACATGGGCTGCACTCTGGGCCAGGGGCGCTATTTCGCCTCGCTGCTGAGCCAGGAAGAGCTGGTCAGGCGGCTTGATGCCAATGCACGTAACGGATGAACGGTGCCAACAAGAAGGTTTGCGTACGCGCTATACCGACTACTATCAATGTGCTACAAAATTTGCCTTGTAGTTCAAACCATTACTGCACAAGGAAGTAGATTCATGACTGAAGCCACGCTGATCGAATTCGTCACCGCCGATTCCATGACCACCCTGCTGCAAGATGCAGGCTGCCGCGTCAATCGCATCGAACAGAATCAGGTGGTCCAGCTGCAGACCGCCAGCCAGGGCATTGGCTACGCCGTGCGCTTCGGCAACGCCGCCAAGGAACTGGGCCAATTCCTCGATTTCACCTACAGCTGCACCCTGCGCGTGCAGGGCGACATTCCGGCAAACCTGGTCAACCAGTGGAACATCTCCCGGCGTTTCTCGCGCCTGTCGTCCCAGGGCGAGTTCCTGGTACTGGAGCAGGACGTGGTGGTCGCCGACGGCGTAAGCCAGAAAAACCTGCTGGGCTCGCTGGTGCTGTGGGACCGCGTGCTGCAGGAATTCATCATCTACCTGCGTGACTTCAGCCGTAACCTTGCCGCCGAGCAGGCTGCCGCAGAGGCCCGCGCCTCGTGAGTCGCAAGCTCTGGGCCGGCGCCGGTGCGCTGGCCGTCCTGGCGCTTGCAGTAGGTCTGGCGCTGCGTCCGGGTGCCGACCCGGTCGCGGCCAGCCGTGCGGTGCCGGAGTCCACTGAAAGCGGCACTGCACTGGCCAGCCTTGGCGAGCAGAAGGTCGATGCCGATGAACTGAAGGCCCTGTTCGCGCAACTGCCGGTGCAGGCCCGCCAGCAACTGCGCAACGACCGTCCCGCCCTGGAAACCTGGATTCGTGCCCGTCTCGCGGAAAAGGCCCTGTACCAGCAGGCCGAAGCCAAGGGCTGGTCGAAGCGTCCGGACGTGGAGGCCCAGACCCGGGCGGCCACCGAGCAGATCGTCCTGCGCAGCTACCTGAACAGCGTCACCGCCGTACCTGCGGACTTCCCCAGCGACGAAGAGCTGAAACAGGCCTACGAGAACGGCAAGGCGTCCTTCCAGGTGCCGGCGCTGTATCGGGTCAGCCAGATCTTCCTCAACGTGCCGGACGAAAGCGCGCTTGAATCGGTACGCAAGCAGGCCCAGACCCTGGCCAAGCGTGCCCAGTCCGGCGATGCGGACTTCGCCGAGATGGCGCGGACCTATTCGCAGGACAACGGCAGCGCCACCCGTGGCGGCGATACCGGCCTGCAGCCGCTGAACCAGTTACTGCCGGAAGTACGCGGCACCGTGTCGAAGATGAAGGTGGGTAGCGTCAGCGAGCCGCTGCAAAGCTCGCTGGGGCTGCACGTCATCAAGCTGACCGAGTTGCAACCGGCGCGTGTCGCGACCTTCGAGGAGATGCGCGGGCAACTGCGCGACGCCTTGCGCAGCCAGCGCCAGGAGCAGGCGGCCAAGACCTACGTCGAGGGCATGTTCAACAGTGCCACGCTGAGTATCGACGGGGCGGTGCTGAACCAGGTGATCGAAGCCGAGCGTTGAGTTTCACCGGGGGCCGCTTTGCGGCCCTTTCGCCGGCAACGCCGGCTCCCACAGGATCGCGGTGCACCGCCGGACCTTGTGGGAGTCGGCGTTGCCGACGATGAGGCCATCAGCTACACACGGGAACGATCTGACCCTCCTGGGCATTCCCGGCCTGCAACTGCCGCCGATAACGCGGCAGTGCCATCCCCAGGAACCCCGCCGCCAGCACCAGCAGCATCACCGATGCCGCCAGGGCATAGCGCAACGACTCGCCCCTCAGCGTCGCGCCGAACCAATCACTCAAGACCCCGATCAGCAACGGCCCCAGGCCGACCCCGAGCAGGGTCATGGCCATGACGAAGATCGCCGTGGCCTGGGCCAGGCGCGTCGCCGGGAACAGGTGACTAATGGCACCGAGGCACGGCGTCGCCCACCACACCCCGAAAAAGCCAAACGCACTGTAGAACAGGAACGCCTGCGGCACCGGCACGCTGTCGATATGGAAGGCAATGCCCTGTGGCCAGAGAAAGTAGGCGAGGGCAAAGGGAATGCTGAGCAGGGTCCCAAGCAAGGGGACGCCGATCTGCCAGCCCACGTCCCGGCGCACCAGGCGGTCGGTGAGCAGGCCGCAGGCGAGGGTGCCCAGGGTCGAACCGCTACCACCGATCACCCCCACCAGAAAGCCCGCTTCCTGAAGGTTCAAACCATGGGAGCGAATCAGGAAACTCGGGCTCCAGGTGCCAATGGCATAGCCGGCGATCGCTGCGGCACCACCGGTCAGTACCAACCAGGTGAATGACGGCATGCGCAGCAGTTCAAGCAAGGTCTCCAGCCAGCCCGCCTCGGGGGCCGAGCGCTGTTGCACCGGTGCCGGCTTCGGTGCCCGTACCGTCAGCAACAGCACCAGCCCAAGCAGGATCCCCGGCGCACCGATCAGCAGGAAGGCATAGCGCCAACCATGCTGCTGAGCGATCCAGCCGCCCAGGCCCAGTCCGACGATCGCCCCCAGGCTCGACCCCAGCATCAGCACTGCCAGCGCCGTGGAGCGGCGATTGGCCGGATACAGGTCGGAGACCATCGCCACCGACGGCGCCGTGCCGCCAGCTTCGCCCACCGCCACGCCGATGCGGGCCAGGACCAGGGTGAGGAAGTTGCCAGCCATGCCGCAGAGCATGGTCATCAGGCTCCAGGCCATGCAACTGAAGGCAATCACCGGCTTGCGCCCAACACGGTCGGAGAGCCTCCCGAGGGGAAAACCGAAGACCGTATAAAACACCGCGAAGGTCACCCCCGAGAGCAGGCCGATGCCGGTGTCGGAAATGCCGAATTCGAGCTTCACCGGCTCGATCAGGATCGCCATCAGCTGGCGGTCGATGTAGTTGAAGACGTAGATGCTGGCGAGCACCAGCAGGGCGTAATGCGTGCGCCAGGTAACGGGCGGGGATGGGTTCACGGCAAGGTTCCTGTTCTTGTTTTATCGAGCCCGATCGTCGACGCAGCGGGCTGCCGTTTCATCGTCCGTTCAGACCAGTTTTCGCTGTATCCGCAAGGCGCCAACGACCTTGTCCGAAGACACGAAACTAGTCTTCTCGGACGATGTTTCACCCCCGTTCGCCGTCAATCATGCAGCCATCTCCGAGGCTGCGGCAGGCCGGTCAGCCCGGAACACAACAAGAATCGAGGAGCTGACATGAGCATTCTGTTCGAGCCGGTGCGCCTGGGCGAACTGCGCCTGGCCAACCGTATCGTCATGGCCCCCATGACCCGCAGCCGGGCCGACCAGCAGGCGGTGCCTGGGCGCGAGATGGTCGACTACTATCGCCAGCGCGCCGGAGCCGGGCTGATCGTTGCCGAAGGCACCGCACCCTCCGTCAGCGGCCTGGGCTATTGCCGTACGCCGGCGATCTACAACGCCGAACAGATTGGCGCATGGCACCGGGTGACCGAGGCCGTGCATGACCAGGGCGGACAGATCGTCCTGCAACTGATGCATGTCGGCCGCGCCGCCAGCCGCTTCAACAAGCCGGACGGCGCCGCCACCGTGGCGCCTTCGCCGATCCGCGCGCGGACCCAGGTGTTCAGTGACGCCCAGGGCATGGTCGATACCGAAGAGCCGCAGGCGCTGAGCCTGGAAGGCATCGCCACGGTGATTGGCGAGTACCGCCAGGCCGCACTGAATGCCCGCGAGGCCGGGTTCGACGGGGTCGAGCTGCATTGCACCAGCGGCTACCTGCCGATGCAGTTCCTCGCCTCGGGCAGCAACCTGCGCGAGGACGCCTACGGTGGCAGCGTGCACAACCGTGTGCGTTTCGTCGCCGAGACCGTGCAGGCCATGGCCGACGCCATTGGCGCCGGGCGCGTGGCGCTGCGCATGTGCCCGGGCAATCCGTACAACGACATCCATGACGACGACCCGGCTGCAACCGCCATCGCCCTGTGCCAGGCGGTGGCCGGGTTGCCACTGGCCTACCTGCATGTGATGCGCTCGCCGATTCCGGGACTGGATGCCTTCGCCCTGGCCCGTGAGCATGCGCGCCAGAACCTGATCCTCAACGACGGCTTCGACGGCGCCTCGGCACGCCTTGCCCTGGAAGCGGGCGAGGGCGCGGCGGTGTCCTTCGGCCGGCACTTCATCGGCAATCCGGATCTGGTCGAACGCCTGCGTCACGGCCAGCCGCTGTCCGGCTTCGAGCGCAAGACGCTCTATACCGCCGGTGCCAAGGGCTACAGCGACTACCCGACGTTCAGCGGCGAACTGGAGGTGAGCCCATGAGCCCGGTGGTTTCCCGCGAGCAGACCCAGGCCTTGCTCGACCGCCGTTCCGTCGCCAGCGGCCGGATCAAGCCGGCCGACCTGTACACCCTGGCCGACCGCCTCGAACAGCAGGCCCGACAACATGGCCAGCGTCCGCTGCTGATCTACGGCGAAGAGGTGCTCAGCTACGCCGAGGTGGATGCCCGCGCCAACCAGATGGCCCATACCTTCCATGCCCGCGGCCTGCGTGCCGGGGATGTCTGCGCCCTGGCCATGGAAAATCGCCCGGCGTTCTTCGCCAGCTGGTTCGGCCTGGTCAAGCTCGGCGTGGTGGTGGCGTTCATCAATACCCAGGTCAGCGGCAAGCCGTTGCTGCATGCGCTGGCCACCACCGGCGCCAAGGCCCTGGTGGTCGGGGAGGAGTGCGTCGGCAACCTGCTGGCCACGGCGGATCTGCCGGCGCTGGCCTATTGGCTGGTGGCCGACGCGGAAAACCCGTGGAAAGGCGATCTGCCGAGCTTTATCGAGCGCCAGTTCGCCAGCCGCCTGGACAGCGCGCCGCGCACTGCCTTCCCCCGTGAAGCCCGGGCCCGGGTGCAGGCGCAGACGCCGACCCTGCTGATCTTCACCTCCGGCACCACCGGCTTGCCCAAGGCCGCGCGCTACAGCCATATGCGCTGGCTGTCCTCCGGGGATGTGATGCAGGTGACCCTCGACGCGAGCTGCGAGGACGTCTTCTATTGCTGCCTGCCGCTGTACCACGGCGCCGCCGCCACTTCGGTGACCTCCTCCGCGCTGTGCGCCGGGGCGGCCATCGTGGTGCGGCGCAAATTCAGCGTCAGCGAGTTCTGGAACGATGTGAACCGCCACGGCATCACCGTGTTCCAGTACATCGGCGAGATCTGCCGCTACCTGCTCAACCGCCCGGTGCAGCCCGGCGAGGGCGAACACAGCCTGCGCTGCATGCTCGGTGCGGGCCTGAGTCCGGAATCCTGGCAACGCTGGATCGAACGCTTCGGCCAGATCCAGGTATTCGAAGGCTGGGGCGCGACCGAGGCCAACACCAACCTGATCAATGTCGACAACCGCCTGGGTTCCTGCGGCCGGGTGCCGGACTGGAGCCGTACCAACCTGCGCCTGGTCCGCTACGACGTCGAGAACGACTGCCACCCACGGGACGAGAACGGTTTCTACCAGTTGGCCGAGGTGGGCGAGATCGGCGAGGCCATGGGCTTTATCGTCGATCACCCGGAGATCGGCGGCGGGCGCTTCGAGGGCTACACCTCGGCCGAGGCCACCGAAAGCAAGATCCGCCGCAATGTATTGCGCGAAGGCGATGCCTGGTGGAGCTCCGGCGACCTGCTGCGTGAAGACGCCGATGGCTACTGCTGGTTCGTCGATCGCATCGGCGACACCTTCCGCTGGAAAAGCGAAAACGTCTCGACCCAGGAAGTGGCCGATGCCCTGGGCGATCTGGCCGGGCTGGAGCTGATCAATATCTATGGCGTGCAGGTTCCGGGGCATGAAGGCCGCGCCGGTATGGCGGCGGTGCTGATGCAGCCCGGCCAGGCTTTCGAGCCGGCGGCGCTGTACGAGCTGAGCGAGGCGCGCCTGCCGCGCTATGCCGTGCCGCTGTTCGTGCGGGTCAGCGCAGCGGCGGACCTGACCAGCACCTTCAAGCTGCGCAAGGTCGATCTGCAGCGCCAGGGCTACAGCCCGGAGGCCTGCGGCGATCCCCTGTATATCCGCGACGAGCGCACGCGCACCTACCAGCCGTACTCGCTGGAGCTGCTGCAGCGCCTGGAACTGGCACCTTTCGCGGTCGCCGATCATGGATGAACTGCGCGACGGCCTGCGCTATCCCTGGCCCGAGGCGCCGGCCAGCGGCGAAGTGCGCGAGGTGGCGGACGGCGTGCTGTGGCTGCGCATGCCGCTGCCGTTCCGCCTCGACCATATCAACCTGTACCTGCTGCGCGACGCTGACGGCTGGGTAGCGGTGGACACCGGGATGAACACCGAGCGCACCCGCGAGGTGTGGGACGCGGTACTGGCCGGTCCCTGCGCCGGCCGGCCGTTGCACGGGGTGATCTGTACCCACTTCCATTCCGACCATGCCGGCGTCGCGGGCTGGCTGGCCGAGCGGTTTCGCTGCCCGGTGCGGATGAGCGAGGCGGAATACCACGCGCTGTACGTCAAGGTGCCGAGCGGCGCCACGCCGGGTTGGGATTTTCTCCAGCACTACGCCAGGGCCGGTTTCACTGCCGAGCAGACCGGCGAGGTGTACCAGAACATCCAGAACGGCCATTTCTGCCCGCTGCATTTCAACAGCTACCAGCGCCTGCGGGAAAACCAGGTACTGCGCATCGGGTCCCGGGACTGGCGGGTAATAGTGGGGCGCGGGCATTCGCCGGAGCACGTGTGCCTGTATTCGGCGGCAGATGGCCTGCTGATTTCCGGCGACCAGGTGCTGCCACGCATCACCTCGACCGTGGGTGTCCACGCCATCGAGCCGGAGGCCGATCCGCTGCGCGACTGGCTGGCCTCGATCGAACACCTGCGCAGCGTGCCCGACACCGTACTGGTGTTGCCGGCCCATGAACGGCCGTTCCGCAACCTGCATGTGCGCCTCGACCAGCTCGCCGCCCATCACCAGGCCCATCTGGCGCGGGTGCTGGAGCACTGCCGCGAACCGCGCAGCGCCCTCGACCTGATGGGCGTGCTGTTCCCACGTTTGTCAGGCCGTTTCGACGAACTCATGGCCCTGGGCGAAACCCTGGCCCACCTCAATTACCTGATGGCCGAAGGGCTGCTGTGCCGCACGCTGGAGGGCGGCCTGTATCGCTATCGGACTGTGCAGAAGGTTGTTCAAACCCGGCAGCCGCAAGGCCGCCAAACAGGAGAGTCAGTGTGATCGATAACAACAAGAAAACGCCTGGCCTTGGCTTGCGGCGGCTGCAGCTCGGTGGCCTGGCCACCGCCATCGCCCTGGCGGCGACCCAGGCTTCAGCCGGGGAAACCATCGAGCTGGACGACGGCACCACCATCGACTGGTCGGTGACCACCAGCTACGGCGTGGGCGTGCGCCTGGGCAAGCCGAGCGACCGCCTGGTGGGGGCCAACGCCGACGACGCCAACCGCAACTTCAACCAGGGCAGCCTGACCACCAACCGCATCGGCGCCCTCGGCGAGATGATCCTGCGCAAGGACAACTACGGTGCTGTGGTCCGCGCCAGTACCTTCTATGACGATGTCTACCACAAGGGCAACGACAACGACTCGCCGGCCACGGTGAACAAGGGCGGCGACAACGACGAGTTCACCAGCCGTACCCGCTATTACAGCGGCGGCCGCACCCGCCTGCTGGATGCCTATGTGTTCGGCGGCTGGCGCTTCGACAACGACACCATGCTCGACGTCAAGGCCGGGCGGCATATCGAGTCCTGGGGCGAGAGCCTGTACTACCCGGGGGTCAACGGCGTGCAGAACCCGTCGGATGCGGTAAAGGCCTCGCAACCCGGGGTCGAGGTCAAGGAAGTGCTGTTGCCGGTGGGCCAGGTCT
Organism: Pseudomonas sp. FG98; assembly: GCF_057808595.1. Taxonomy (NCBI): domain Bacteria; kingdom Pseudomonadati; phylum Pseudomonadota; class Gammaproteobacteria; order Pseudomonadales; family Pseudomonadaceae; genus Pseudomonas; species Pseudomonas sp. FG98. Next base: position 47,686 of record NZ_JBMDIJ010000040.1, read on the forward strand.
CGGCCTCGTTCCGCCTCAACCCGCAGATCACCTTCGGCGCCTACGTGCAGTACGAATGGAAGGGCACCGAACTGCCGCCGGTGGGCAGCTACCTGTCGAGCAGCGATGTGATCGGCCCGGGTCGCGAGTTCCTCTACAGCGGCAGCAGCCGCATTGCCTATCGCGGCACCGACGAACCCCGCGATAGCGGCCAGTGGGGCGTGCAGGTGCGCTTCCGTCCGGTGCCGGCCATCGAGATGTCGCTGTTCCACGTCAACTACCACGACAAGAACCCGGCCACCGCACTGGTCGGCTACAACCCGGTGCCGGTCGGTGGCGGCCTCTACGCCTTTGCCGCCAACGGCTACAAGGTCAAGTACTTCGAAGACATCAAACTCACCGGGATCAGCGCCTCGACCAAGCTCGGCGAAACCCAGGTCGGCGCCGAATGGTCGTACCGCGACGGCGCGCCAATCATGGTCAATACCGGCCTCGGCCCGGTACCGGCGCGGGGCAAGGGCCAGCAGATGCAACTCTCGGCGATGCGCGTGCTGGGCGACCGGCCGTGGGCCAGCCAGACCACCCTGACCGGGGAAATCATCCATGTACGCGCCGACAGCGTCGACGCCACCTCGGCGGCGCCCAACCTGCAAGGCGTCAACCTGTTGCCGTCGTTGAGCGGCATGGTGAGTGAATCCGATGACTACAGCTACAAGACCGCATCTGCCTGGCGCAGCCGCACGGCCAGCGCCTACACCCTGGGCGCATCGTTCAGTTATCCGGGGGTTTTCCAGGGCTGGGATCTGGAAGTGCCGCTGCGCTTCTCCAACGTGTTCAGCGGCTCCACGCCCATGTCCGGGAGCATCTCCGGGGTGCAGGGTGACCGACGCATCAGCGTAGGTACCACCTTCAAGTACCTGGGCAACCTGGAAGTCGGCCTCAACTACACCGGCTACCTGGGCTCGCCGGACCCGATCAAGCGGCCATTCGCCGACCGCGACTACGCCACCTTCTCGATGAAATACAGCTTCTGAATCCAACGACACGCGTCCCGGGCCACAGGCCCGGGCAGGGAGGAGTTATGGGCCTGAAAGGGCATGCGGCCATTGTTGGCAGCGCGCAGTACAAGCCGGAGAAATACGCCACGGCGCCGAAAATGTTCCACCTCGAGCAGGTCGCCGACCTGGCCGCCCGCGCCTTGCGCGATGCCGGGCTGAAGGCCGAGGACCTCGACGGGCTGGTGATCAACGGCCCGCAATTCCACGAGGCCTCGGTGTTCGTCCCGGCCATGGCCGCCGAGTACCTGGGCCTGCGCCTGAACTTCGCCGAGGTGGTCGATCTCGGTGGCTGTACCTCGGTGGGCATGGTCTGGCGCGCCGCCGCCGCCATCGAACTGGGCCTGTGCCAGGCGGTGCTGTGCGTGCTGCCGGCACGCATGGCGCCAATGGGTCCGGACGAAGACCCGAGCTGGATGGCCCGGGCCATGCGTTTTGGCGGGCACAGCACGGCCTTTGGCGCGCCGGAAGCGGAATTCGACCTGCCTTACGGGCATATGGGGCAGAACACCGGCTACGCCATGATCGCCCAGCGCTACGCCGCGCAATATGGCTACGACCCGCTGGCGCTGGCGAAGATCGCCGTGGACCAGCGCAGCAACGCCCAGGCCAACCCGGAGGCGATGTTCTTCGGCCAACCGCTGACGGCGGAGCAGGTGTTGGCCAGTCGCATGGTTGCCGATCCGCTGCACGTACTGGAGATCGTCATGCCGGTGGCTGGCGGCGCGGCGTTGATCGTCGCGTCGAAGGAGGTGGCGGCGCGGGCGCGCAAGCGGCCGGCCTTCATCACCGGCTTCGGCGAACACCTGGCGTTCAAGTCGCCGTCCTATGCCGAGGACATGCTGCACACGCCGATCGGCCCAGCCTCGCAGCGGGCCTTCGCCATGGCCGGACTCAAGCCTGCGGACATGCACGCGGCGCAGATCTACGACTGCTACACCATCACCGCCTTGCTCACCCTGGAAGACGCCGGGTTCTGCGCCAAGGGCGAGGGCATGGCCTTCGTTCGCGAGCATGACCTGACCTTCCGCGGCGATTTCCCGATGAACACCCATGGCGGCCAGCTCAGTTTCGGCCAGGCCGGTTCGGCCGGGGGCATGTCCCAGGTGATCGAGGCGGTGACGCAGATCAGCGGCAGCGCAGGCGAGCGCCAGTTGCAGCGCTGCGACAACGTCTATGTCTCCGGCACCGGCGGGGTGATGAGCGAGCAGGGCGCATTGATACTTCAGGGAGCATAAGAGCATGTCCAACAACAAACCGATGCCGGTGGCCACGGAGATTTCCGCGCCGTTCTGGGAAGGGCTCAAGGCCCGGCGCCTGCTGATCCAGCAGTGCAATGCCTGCAACCACTGGGTGTTCTACCCACGCCGGCATTGCCCGCAGTGCCTGGCCCATGACCTGGCCTGGCGCGAAGTGTCCGGGGCGGCGACCCTGTACAGCTTCACCCTGGCGCGGATCCCGACGCTGCCGGACTTCGCCGATGAGATGCCGCAGAAACTGGCGGTGGTCGAACTGGCCGAGGGCGTACGGATCAACACCAGCCTGAGCGGTCTGGCGGAAGAACAGATCCGCGTCGGCATGGCCTTGCAGCCGGTGTTTGCCGAGGTGGATGGCAAGGGCAACCGGCTGCTGCGCTTTACCGGCGTGGACCAGGATGCCAGCGCGCTGGAAGCGCTGCCGGGGCTGGAGCCGCAGGTGGAAGTGGCGGCAAGCGATGTGCGCCGGATCGACTTCAACGATGCCGCAGCCTTGCAGGCGCTGGTCAGCGAGGACTTCAGTGGCTGGAGCAATGTGGTGCTGGTCGACCAGGCGCTGATCGATGCCTTTGCCGAGCTGTCCGGGGATGACTACTGGATTCACACCGATCCGCAGCGGGCGCGGCTGCAAAGCCCGTTTGGCGGCACCATCGCCCATGGTGCGCTGGTCCAGGTACTGCAGTCGCGGATGAAGCTGGACCTGGGCTTCGAGATCACTGGCTTCGCCACCCAGATCAACTATGGCTCCGATCGCCTGCGCTTCCCGGCGCCGGTACCGGCGGGCTCGCGGATTCATGCACGGGCGCGGGTCAAGAGTGTCGAGTTGCTGGGGCGCGGGACCCAGCTGACCCTGGAGATCAACACCCATGTGCTGGGGCAGGAGCGGCCGTCGGTGATCAATGACCTGGTGATTCTGTATCGGGGTTGAGTCAGTATTGGGGACCTATTTTTCCCGAGGTCCCCATGTCCCCGCATTTCCAGCCCGTCGACCTGAAAAAAGCCTACCGCCTGCTCAACCACGGCCCGACCGTGCTGGTCTCGGCCAGCCACGCCGGCGTCGACAACGTCATGGCCGCCGCTTGGGCCTGTGCCCTGGACTTCGACCCGCCGAAGGTCACGGTGGTCATCGACAAGATCACCCGCACCCGTGCGCTGGTGGAAAACAGCGGCTGGATGGCGCTGCAGGTGCCCAATGCCGGGCAGTTGCAGCTTACCCACCGGGTCGGCAGCCACAGCCTGGCCGAACAATCGGACAAGCTGGTGCAGGCGGGCGTCGAACTGTTCCGCGTCGATGACTATCCGGCGCCGCTGGTGGCCGGTTGCTCGGCCTGGCTGATGTGCCGGGTGATCGACGAGCCGCATAACCAGCAGACCTATGACTTGTTCATCGCCGAAGTGGTTGCGGCCTGGGCCGATGACCGGGTGTTCCAGGACGGGCACTGGGTCTTCGAAAAGGCCGATCCAGCGCTACGTAGCCTGCACTATGTGGCGGGCGGACATTTCTATGCGATTGGCGAGGCGCTGGATGTAGAACAGGCGTAAGCCCAGCGCAGCCCTTGTGGGAGCGGGGTTACCCGCGATTGCTGAAGTGAAGCCACCTCTGTAATCGCGGGTGAACCCGCTCCCACAGGGTTTGCATTGCACTTGCCCGGGTGTAGATAGCCATGCTGAAGATTTCTGTGATTTGTTGAAAATTCAACTCTACGTTGATATTTTCCCTGTCCGCCCCCTACGGACAGCTTCCCCATGGCCCACGAACGCCAACTGGTCCTGGATGTGCTCCAGGCCACCGTGCGCATGCTTGGCACGGTGCTCGGCCGCAACACCGAGGTGGTCCTGCATGACCTGACCCGCCCGGAACACTCGGTGCTGGCCATCGTCAACGGCCATATCAGCGGCCGCCAGGTCGGCAGTCCGATCCTCGCCGGGCCACGCCATGACCGTGGCTTCGACGCGGTACTGCATGCAGCCCTGGAAAAAGGCAGCCAGGCCCCGGTGGTGATCGGCAACTACCCGACCCAGGGCCATGACGGCAAGACCTTCCGCAGTGCCACCGCAGTGTTCCGCGACAGCGCCGGTGAACCCTTTGCCAGCCTCTGCGTCAATACCGATCTCAGCGGTATCGCCGCTGCCCAGGCCTGCCTGGAGCAGTTGCTGGCCACTGCCGAGGAGCCGGCACCCGCGCCACAGCAAACCCCGGACCTGGAACAACTGATGACCCGCATCATCGACGGCGCGCTACAGGACGCCCGCGCTCGCGGTCTGCGCTTTGGCAAGGTGCAAAAGCTCGAAGCCGTGCGGCAGATGCACGACGGCGGCCTGTTCATCGTCAAGGGCGCCGTGGAGAAGGCCGCCGCCGCCCTCGGGGTGAGCCGCTACACGGTCTACAACTATCTCGAAGAAATCCGCAACGGTTGAGGAATCCCCATGCAGCTCCCCATCTATCAAGTCGATGCCTTCAGCACCGGCATCTTTGGCGGTAACCCGGCGGCGGTGTGCCCGCTGGAGGCCTGGCTGGACGACGCGACCCTGCAGCGCATCGCCGAAGAGAACAATCTCTCGGAAACCGCCTATTTCGTTCCGGAAGGCGAGGGCTACCGCTTGCGCTGGTTCACCCCGGGCATGGAAGTGGACCTGTGCGGCCATGCCACCCTGGCTTCGGCCTGGGTGCTGTTCAACGAGCTGGGGGCGAGCGAGCAGACCCTGCGCTTCTTCACCCGCAGCGGCGAATTGCGGGTCAGCCGCGATGGCCAGCGCCTGGCCCTGGACTTCCCGCTCAAGCACCCGCAGCCGGTGCCTGTACCGGCCGGCCTGGCCGAGGCGCTGGGGTGCGAGATTGTTGAATTGCAGCGCAGTGACGATTACATCGCCGTAGTGGCGAGCGCCGAGGTGGTGGAAGGGTTGAAGCCGGACTTTGCCGCGCTGAGTCAGTTCGACGTGCGCGGTGTCGCGGTGACTGCGCCGGGCACGGGCGAATTCGACTTCGTCTCGCGCTGGTTCGGGCCGCAGGTCGGGGTCAACGAGGACCCGGTGACCGGTTCGGCGCATACCTCGCTGGCCACCTACTGGTCTGAGCGGCTGGGCAAGACCCTTCTGAATGCCCGCCAGGGTGGCGCGCGTCGCGGCCAGTTGCAGTGCGAACTGCCGGGCAATGGCCGGGTGATCATCAGCGGTCATGGTGCCTTGTACATGCGCGGCACGCTGTATCTGGGAGACGGCGCATGAGCATGCATCTGAATACCCCGCTGCTGGAGTCGCGGCCGCTGGGCCTGGCCACCGGGCAGGAGATCTGGCTGAAGATGGAGGCCCTGCAGCCGTGTGGGTCGTTCAAGCTGCGCGGTGTCGGCCTGGCCTGCGAGCACCATGCCCGCCTGGGCAAGCGCCGTTTCGTTTCTTCGTCCGGCGGCAATGCCGGTATCGCCTCGGCCTATGCCGGACGCAAGCTCGGCCTGCCGGTTACCGTGGTGGTGCCGGAGACCACCACCGAACCAAAGATGTGTAGATACCTATGCAGCGATGAGGTCAGCAAGAACAGCCCCCAGCAAGATTGATGTCGAGGCTGATGGCCTCATCGCCGGCAACGCCGGCTCCCA